>JBIIDU010000044.1:0-13204 GCA_044238165.1 Ferruginibacter sp.
CAGGTCGATATTGCCGTATTCGTAACGGGTGGTTCCCTCATGGGCCCCGTTGGAAGCCAGTTCCGGAATCGAGGGCGCGCGAAAGGCCCGGGCGGCATTCAGTTTCACATTCAGTTGCGGAGTCAGCTGGGCGGCCAGTCCCACACTGCCCGACACATTCGAAAACTGCCGTGTGAATCCGGGATTCTTAACATCAGCGCCATCAAGCAGGTCGCCCGCATCCATGGAACGGCTATCGAAACGCAGCCCGCCACTCCAGTTCAGTTTTCCGATTTGTTTTTTGGCATAAACATAAGCCCCGATGTCGAAAAGCCGGTAATCGGGAATGAGCTGCTCGACTCCGGCATTGCTGTTCTGCTGCCGCATGCCGTTCAGCCCGAATGTGGTGGAGAATCCATTCCACGAAACCGGCAGGTATTGTGCCGTATAGGTCAGGGTATTCAATTTGAAAAACAGTTCCCGTTCGGACGGATCATCCACATTGCCGAATTCTTCCCGAAGATTCTGCTGATAGCCCAGAATAAGGTTCAGCTTACCCTGTCCCAGGCGGAAGGAATTATCGCTGGTAATCTTCCTGTGACGGATCCGCTGATAAGGAAAAAGCGGTTGCGTGGCGTTGAAGTCTGCATTCGATGCCCGGGTTGCTCCACCACCCGCTGTGGGCTTAAGAAAAAACCCATCGGGATCACGCTCGCCCTCCACAAGCCCGGCCTTCATGTCGAAAGTACTGAACAGCAGATGGCTATAACCCCAGGCCCCGTTATAACCCACATACCCGCCGGCATTGCGCTGGTTGTACTTGGAATTGAGCACACGGCCATCGTACGCGTTGGCATAATCGGCAGCGGCTCCGGTGCTTGAATACAGATTCCAGTTCACGCCCTTAATGTTTCCACCCCAGTTCAGGTGAAGCATCCGCGCACGGTTGTTGCTCTGATAGCCGGTGAGGATATTGGCCCGCATGGTGTTTTCGGGCAACGGCACATGGCTACTGATGTTCACCACACCACCCATCGCGTCGCTGCCGTACATTACGGAGGCGGGACCCTTGAACACTTCAACTTTGGTTACGCTGGCTTCATCAATCTCTATACCATGCTCATCGCCCCATTGTTGTCCTTCCTGCCGCACGCCGTCGTGAATGGTAAGCACACGCTGGTAGCCCAGGCCCCGAATCACCGGCTTGGAAATGGCAGGACCTGTTGTCAGTGCAGCCACCCCCGGCAATACCGTAATGGCGTCGATGATATTGGAGGACGACTGCCGGAGCAAATCGGTTTTACGCATCACCGAAACCTGGAAGGGGACCCGTTTCAGCTGAGTGGCATTTGATACGCCAGTAACCACCACCGCATTGTTTTCCACTACCGACTCCTCCAGTTCGATGTCGAGCGTGGTACCGGGCCTGATGTTCACCAGGTGGGCCTGCGTAACATAACCCGCATGGGAGAACTCCACCAGGTGGTTGCCTTCCGGTAGGTTGGAAATGCTGTAAGCGCCATCAACGCCCGATACAGAACCGCCCCGGATATCGGCAATATAGATATTCACGCCCTGTACCGGTTTTTTGGAGGCCGCATCCACAATACGGCCCGACAACCGACCTTTCAATAAATTGAATTCCTTCTCCGTTTCGGCAGCAAAAGAAAAAGCGGGAAGGCAGAAAAAAACAACGAAGAAAAAAACAATAGGAAGCATTCTCATAACAATCATTATTTTTTGAAACAATGTTGCAAAATAAAAGAAAGCCCGTGAAATTTACAAGAATTTTTTGATGACTATGGAAGACTGCAGAAAACTAGCGGTTGAGATTTTCTATGATGCCGGCTATGCCCTGTCCGCCGCCCACGCAGGCCGAAACCATTCCGTATCGCCTGTTGAGACGGGTGAGATCGTGGTATAACTGGATGGTGAGTTTGGCTCCGGTACAACCCAGCGGATGACCGAGGGCGATGGCTCCGCCATTGATGTTCACTTTTTCGGGAGCAAGGTCCAAAGTACGCATCACCGCAAGCGCCTGGGAGGCGAATGCCTCATTCAGTTCAAACAAACCGATATCCGAAAGGGCCATCCCCGTTTTTTTCAACACTATCGGAACGGCTTCCACCGGACCAATGCCCATCACTCTCGGAGATACGCCCGCACATACGCAATGCACAAGCCGGGCAAGGGGTTTAAGCTGCAACTCCTTCGCCAGCCGCTCGCTGACTACCACCACAAAGGCGGCACCGTCGCTGGTCTGTGAACTGTTGCCGGCCGTAACGGTACCTCCGGAGGCAAATGCCGGTTTGAGGCGAGCCAGACTTTCGATGGAGGTATCGGAGCGCACGCCATCATCGGTATCGATGGTGGTTACCCGTTTCTGTTTTTTACCTGCCTCGTCCACAAACACTTCTTCCACTTCTACAGGAAGAATGCCGGAGGCAAAGTGTCCGGCGGAGATGGCTGCAGCGGCCTTTCGATGACTTTCATAACTGAACGCGTCCTGATCGGCACGGCTTACCGAATAATCGCGGGCCACTTCCTCGGCTGTAAGGCCCATGCTGAGATAATAATCGGGGTCGGTGCTGGCAATAGAATAGGCAGGCGATGTTTTCCATCCGGCGGAAGGCACCAGGCTCATGCTTTCGGTGCCGCCGGCAATGATACAGTCGGCCATACCGGCACGGATCTTTGCAGTAGCCATGGCAATGCTTTCCAGTCCGCTGGCACAATACCGGTTGATGGTGATGCCCGGAGCATGAATGCCCACAGCCCTTGCAGCGATGATACGGCCCACCTGCAGGCCCTGTTCGGCTTCAGGTACAGCGTTTCCCACAATCACATCGTCTACCTGCTTCACATCCAGCTGGGGGATACTTGCCAGCAAAGCGCGGATGACCGTTACGGCCAGGTCATCGGGCCGGGTGAACCGGAATCCACCCCGTTTGCTTTTGGTGACGGCGGTCCGGAATCCGGCTACGATATAGGCGTCCTGCATAAGCGATTTCTTCTGAATGGTTTTGATGGAATTGCCTCTGACGAGATAGTCAAAGTTACCTCATATACCGATTGCCAAGATTTTAAAAAATAGAAAACCGATTCTAACTTTAAAAAGTGGTGTCTCGGCGGGGTTTTCGCCTCAAAGATCATAAAATTCAAAAGAATGAATTGCGAAACCCCGACGTTGAATAAGGGGTTGGGCATATTTATCGGTGGCTCTTTTATACGTCGGGGTTTGGCCAAAAGTGTATTTTTAATTAAAGAGTCCGATGGCGAAAACCGCCGCCGGGACGAGAAAATATAACATACCGGCAATTGATCTTCAACTTGTTATTTGTAGTTAGAGAGATTGGATATCTGTAATGGACCAATAATATTGGCCCAAACAGGGAGCACATCGGCATTATACGGGGGAATTTTGGACTGTTGAATGATAAATCTCGTTCGTATAATCTGAAAAGCAAACCCGAGTATCTTTGTTTGCCATGTATCGACTCGTAAGAAACCTGCTCTTTCTGCTGGATGCTGAAACCGCACACTACTTCAGTATGAATCTGCTGGGCTACTGTTGCCGGATCGGGTTATTGAGGTCTCTTCTTCGGAATCAATTTCAGCCCCGGCATTGCCCTGGAGTCAGGGTATTCGGACTTGAATTCCGCAATCCGGTTGGACTGGCCGCAGGCTTTGACAAGAATGCGCTTTATCTGGAGGCGCTGGACATCCTAGGTTTTGGTTTTGTGGAAGTGGGCACGGTAACCCCGCTGCCCCAGATGGGAAATCCGAAGCCCCGCTTGTTCCGCCTGCAACGCGACAAGGCGCTTGTCAACCGCATGGGCTTCAACAACGACGGAATGGATGCCGTAGCAGAACGACTCAAGAAATGGCGGGAAAAACATTCCGAAAGTAATAACATTACTCAGACACCGATGATCATTGGGGGAAACATCGGCAAGAACAAATCCACCGATAATGAACAAGCCTGGCAGGATTACAACCGTTGCTTCGTGGCACTTCACCCCTATGTGGATTATTTCGCGGTCAATGTCAGTAGTCCGAATACACCCGGTCTCCGCGCACTCCAGGAAAAAGATTCCCTGCGACGAATTCTTACCGGACTCCAGGAACTGAACCTGAAGCAAGCGGCCCCGCCTCGCCCCATCCTGCTGAAGATCGCGCCCGACCTTGATGATGATGCGCTCAACGACATCATCGAACTCTGCCTCGAAATAGGGCTCAATGGACTGATTGCGACCAATACCACCATCAGCCGCGAAAACCTACACAGCAGCAAAGAAGAAATTGAAAAAGCCGGGGCAGGAGGCCTGAGTGGAAAACCTCTGGCCGAAAAAAGCACCGAACTCGTACGCCTGATTCATGAGAAAAGCGGAGACCGGCTACCCGTTATCGCCAGCGGTGGCATCTTCACTGCCACTGACATCCTGAATAAAGCCGCGGCAGGCGCCCGGCTATTTCAAGTATGGACCGGCTTCGTGTATGAAGGGCCGATGATTGTGAAGCATCTCCTGAAAAATTATGAATTCACAAGCGCAATACCTGTGAAGTAGGGAAGCTTGTTCCACCGTTCCGGGGCATTCTCCATTTAAAAACCTGAACACAAAGGGTCGTCCAACTATCTTTGCCAAAAATTGACTTATGTCACACCTGCTGACCAGCGAAAGCATCATCAGTTTTATCATACTGGTCATTCTTGAAATCGTACTCGGAATTGACAATGTCATTTTCGTGAGCATCATCATGAGCCGGCTGAAAAAGAAATCGGACCGCAAAAACGCCCGAATTTTCTGGATGATTACCGGCATCCTTTCCCGCAGCCTGCTGCTGCTAGGCTTGGGATGGTTGCTTCGCCAGAAAGGAATCATGCTGTTCCACATCGGAGACAAAGGCTTTGACCTGGCCGCCATCGTCATGTTGGCAGGGGGATTGTTTCTGATGTATAAGTCGGTGCGGGAAATCCATGCCAAACTGGAAGGTGAAGACCTTGCCCGACAGCATCAAAAAAGCAAGGGAATTTCACTTGCGCAAGCGCTGGCCCAGATTGCATTGATCGATGCGGTATTCTCTTTTGACAGCATCATCACCGCGGGCGGAACGGCAAAATATGTGGAGATCATGATTGCCGCCGTGGTCATCGCCATGATCGTCATGTTCCTGTTCAGCCCTGCGATATCGGCCTTCATCCATAAACATCCCTCTTTGAAAATGCTGGCCCTCTCCTTCCTGGTGATGATCGGACTCAGCCTCATCATCGAAGGCTGGGACAGTGAGGCCTCACACCAGCTCCACCTAAAAAATTACATCTACTTCGGCATGGCTTTTTCCTTTTCGGTGGAAATGCTGAACATGAAGCTCCGCAAAGTGCATTTGAAACGGGTAGTGGAACTGAACGAACCCCGCCTGGATGAAATGCCACCGCCCGACGACCAGGCGCACTGAAAGATTCAGGCAGACAATTTACGCAGCAACACGGCAGCGGTGATGGCGGCTGTTTCAGTACGCAGACGGTTTTCTCCCAGAGAAACCTCCACACACTTGTGTTCTGCGGCAAGTGCAATTTCCTCGGGGGTGAAATCGCCTTCCGGACCAATCAGCATCAACAAATGTCTTTTCGCTGACGGCTCAGGCCAGATGAGTGAAGCCAGATTTGTACGCTTTCTTTCGTTCAGACAATGGGCCAGGAATTTTTCAGTGAAATCCGGAGCAGCGAGCAACTGCCTCAGCGGCATTGGTGCAGCGAGCCGGGTTTGGTGGGACTGCCGGGATTGCAGCATGGCACTCACCAGTATGCTGTTGCACCGGTCAGGCTTGAACGCGGCTTTCTCACTGCGTGCGCATTGCAACGGAATGATCTGTTGAATGCCCAATTCAGCCGCTTTTTCCAGCAGCCATTCAAAGCGTGCGGTATTCTTCAACAGCGAAACAGCAAGTGTGATTTCAGGAGAACACGGAGGCACGCTCCTTACTTCAATCAGTTCAACCCCGCATCGCTTCCGGTTGTCGGCGAAAATTTCCGCTTCGGCAAGAAATCCGTTGCCATCAGTAAGCAGCATCCGGTCGCCCGCTTTCATGCGCAGCACCTGGACGATGTGGCGTGAAGATGTTTCCGGAAGCTCGATGCGGATACCCGGCTCCGATAGCGCCTTGTCGGTATGGAATAAAGGCAATGCCATGAACGGGACTTAAGAAAAAAGTCAGAAAGGCTGGTTGTTATCAAATCCGTCGTCATTCATCCTGCTGCCCTTCTGGATAAAAAGACGTGCGCTGTCCGCATCACCGGTGCCTGAAAGCTTTCGGAAATTTCCGGAATTGGGAGCACCCAGGCCCTGTGTTTCCTCCAGCTCCACGAATTTCTGGATATTCAGTATGGCCCTGAGTTTGATGGTTTCAAGACTGCCATTCCGGTGCTTGGCAATTTTCACATGCGTCTCGCCTTTTATGGATTCGCCATGTTCATCGGTGTCGACTTCATAGTAATCGAGCCGGTAAAGGAACATGACCATATCCGCATCCTGCTCGATAGCGCCGGATTCACGCAGATCGCTCAACTGGGGTACTTTGGCCCCCTCTTTTCTTTTCTCAACCTCACGGCTTAACTGGGAGAGGGCGATGATGGGCACATTGAGTTCCTTGGCCAGCCCCTTGAGGTCGCGCGATATTTTGCTGATCTCCTGTTCGCGGTTGCCGTTCCGGTTTTCGGCAGTACCGCTCATCAGTTGCAGGTAATCGATAATGATAAGGCCCACATTGTGCATATTCTTCAGCCTGCGGCATTTGGCACGCAATTCAAAAATATTGAGGCCTGCCGTATCGTCAATGAAAATGGGAGCAGCACTCAAGGGATTCACGCCCTTGTCGTAAAGTTGTTTCATCTCATACTCTTCCAGCTTCCCGCGTGAAATTTTTTCAAGCGGTATCTCGCTTTGGGCGCTCAGCACCCGCTGCACCAGCTGCGTTGCACTCATTTCCAGACTGAAAAAAGCCACCGGTATGGGCTTGTTGGAGTGCATGGCCGCACTGCGTGCAAGATTGAGCGCGAAAGCGGTTTTACCCACGGAGGGGCGTGCCGCGAGTATGATCAGATCGGTGGGCTGCCAGCCGAACGTCACTTTGTCGAGCATGGGAAAACCGGTAGGAACACCCGTGAAATCATCGTCACGGGCGCGCAGGTACTCGATTTTTTTCACCGTTTCCACCAACACGTTTTTGATATCGTCGAAGTTCTTGCGGAGATGCTTGTTGGTGATTTCAAAAAGTTTGCTTTCCGCCTCGTCCATCAGATCGAACGCATCGGTACTGTCTTCGTAAGCGATGCCGATCACCTCGCCGCTGATGCGGATCAGCTCGCGCTGGATGAATTTCTGCAGCACGATGCGGGAGTGCGACTCGAGATTGGCCGACGATACCACAGAATTGGTAAGCTTGGACACATAGTAAGGGCCGCCTATCATTTCCAGCTCTTCATTGACCTTGAGTTGCTCCACCACGGTCAGCAGGTCTATCGGCATACCCCTGCCGGTGAGGTCCTGCATCGCGCGGAAGATCCGCTGGTGGGCATCCACATAGAAACACTCGGGTTTCAGGATTTCAATGACGGTATCAAAGGCGCTCTTTTCGAGCATGATGGCACCCAGCACAGCTTCCTCCAATTCCTTGGCCTGAGGCTGCAGCTTGCCGTAGAAAAGGGGATTGATATCTGGAGTTGTCTTGCGTCTGATTTTGCGGTCCTTGTTCAAATCGGTAAGTGCCATATTCAGGGTATGTATAGACGTTATTGATGGTAGTTTTTGGCGAAAATGTCCAAATTCCGCCGGATTGGAGCGAAGATAACGGCTTAGCCATCTTTCCGTTGAAACCGGTCGAATCAGCCTATCCGTCAAAGGGATTATCCACGGCATTTCCACAACATTTCCCGCTTTTCCACCGGCTGTCCACATGTAATTTACCAAGTTTCGGGCAGGTGCGGACATGAATGCCGCTGAATTATTCACAAAAAACCAGCCGCTTGATTAATAATTCTTCACCGGAACATCCAAAAAATTAATTGCCGGTATCGGAAAATATACATAAGCACAGGTCGGGCCATGGAAGCGCCCTTTCCCCTGTTGATATCCATTGGTTATCTTTGGCACTATTAAAAATACTGCATGATTATCAGCTATCAGTGGCTCTGCGCATACCTGCCGGAAACGCTATCCCCCGGGGAATTGTCGAGAATACTCACCTCGATCGGGCTGGAAGTGGAAGCGCTGGAAAAATTCCAATCGGTCAAAGGCGGACTGGAAGGAGTAGTCACCGGAGAAGTGCTGACCTGTGTCAAACATCCCGATGCCGACAAGTTGTCGGTGACACAGGTTAATATCGGAAGCGGAGCCCCCTTGCAGATTGTATGTGGCGCACCCAATGTGGCAGCAGGCCAGAAAGTACTCGTGGCAACCGTAGGAAGCACTTTGTACCCGCAACAAGGAGAAGCGCTCACCCTCCGCAAAGCAAAAATCCGTGGCGTCGAAAGCCAGGGCATGATCTGCGCCGAAGATGAACTGGGCATCGGAAACAGCCACGAAGGAATTCTTGTGTTGCCCGCCGATGTGCAACCGGGGCTCCCGGCCTCGGGCTATTTCAACATTTATGAAGACCATATCTTCCATATCGGCCTTACACCCAACCGCATGGATGCCATGAGCCACCTGGGTGTGGCCCGCGATATTTGCGCCTATTTGTCGCATCACCGGAAAAAAACCATTCGGGTCAAAGCAACGGAACAGGCTGCATGGCCCGAACAACTGATGCCCGCTCCCGTAAAGATTTTTGTAGACAACCCCGACGACTGTCCCCGTTATGCGGGCATTTACATTTCGGATGTCACCGTCAGCGAAAGCCCCGACTGGCTGAAGAACCGGCTGCGCAGTATCGGCCTCCGGCCTCTGAACAATGTGGTGGACATCACCAACTATATCCTGCACGAAAGCGGACAGCCCCTGCATGCATTTGATGCCGACAAGATCCGGGGCGGAAAAGTTGTGGTGCAGCAACTTCCTGAAGGAACTCCATTCACCACCCTCGATGAAAAAGAACGCAAGCTCAGGGAAACCGACCTGATAATCTGCGATGCCGAGGGTCCGATGTGCATGGCCGGCATATTCGGCGGCCTCAACAGTGGAGTTACTGCGCACACGAAAAACATTTTTCTGGAAAGCGCCAGCTTCAGCCCGGTGCTCATCCGCAGGACCTCCCTCGCGCACGGATTGAGAACCGATGCCGCTATCCGCTTCGAAAAAGGCATCGACATCAGCCAGGTGCATACCGTGCTGCAACGGGCAGCCCTATTGATAGCGGAAACAACCGGAGGAAAAATAACCTCCGCGATAAGCGATATTTTTCCGAATCCGCCTTCCCGGAAGGAAGTGACGCTGCCATTCGACTATCTCCGGAAACTGAGTGGTAAACAATATGATGCTGCTGAAGTATGCGGTATCCTTACAGCGCTCAACTTCGAAGTAGTTCGGCAGGACGAAAGTTCCGTCACCGCAGCCGTACCCTTCAGCAAGCACGATATCCGCATACCCGCCGATTTGGTTGAAGAAATCATGCGCATCGACGGGCTCGACAACATAGCCATACCTGACCTGATTACCCTTGCCCCGGCAAAAGATGCAGATCAGAGCGGCAGGGTTTACCGGGAAAAAGTAAGCGGCTATCTTACCGGGCTTGGATTTCAGGAGATACTTACCAACAGCATCACGCATTCTGCTTTTTATCCCGAAAGTCGGCAACCGCAGCTGGTGAAAATGATGAACAGCCTGAGTAGTACGCTCGATGTATTGCGGCCGGCCATGCTCGAAACAGGTTTGCAGAGCCTGGCACACAATATCAACCGGCAGCAACCAGACCTGCAGTTCTTTGAATTCGGGAAAACCTATTCGCGGGATTCGGAGGGTAGGTATGAGGAATGCCAGCAGCTTGCGCTCTTCATTACCGGCAAACAACTGCCGGAAGGATGGAAAAAGAAAACACCCGCGGCCGATTTTTATTATGCCCGTTCCCTTGCCGAAAAGATCCTGCAACTGGGCGGAGGCGTAAATCTGCGGCTGCATGTTGAAGCGGTGGATGATCTGGACACCGGTTGCCGCTTCCTTTTCAAAAACAAGGAACTGGCAGTGGCCGGAAGTGTGTCGGCAGCGAAGAGAAAGCAATTCGACATCAAACAGCCTGTGTATTACCTATGCATCAACTGGAACCGCTATTTGGAAATGAACGCCGCGCAGTCCATCCGCTTCCGCGAAATACCCCGTTTTCCGGCAGTGGAGCGCGACCTTGCCATTGTGGTTGACAGCAAACTCGAATACGCAGCTATTGAAAAAGCCGCCCGGGAGGCGAAAATCGGCCAGCTCACCTCGGTCAATCTCTTCGATGTGTTCGAGAACGAAAAGCTGGGGGCCGGAAAAAAATCAATGGCCATGAGCCTGGTGTTTCAGGATCCTGAAAAAACCCTCACCGATGCGGAGATCGAAGCCATGATGGCCCGGATTACCGGCATCTTCCAAAAACAATTTCATGCGGAAGTGAGAAAATAACTAACTTCCCTTCATTGGCAGACAAACCGCATTGATATGAAAGACCTGGAAACCCGGTTCAGGAATGTGCACGAAAAGCTGCTCCTGCTGTTGAAAAAACATCAGGCCCTTGAACGGGAAAATGAAAAGCTACAGGCCACAATCGACAGCCTGAAAAAAGAGCAGGCAGAAATCCAGGAAGCATCGGAACAACTGAAAATGGAGCGCGACATCCTGAAAATGTCGGCCGGAACGCTGGACGAAAAAGAGAAAAAGGAACTCAACCGGCAATTGAACCGATATATCAGTGAACTTGACAAATGCATCGCCCAGTTAAGCTGAACCCTATGGACAATCTCATTCCTGTAAATATTGTCATCGGCGACCGCACCTATCGTATCAAACTGATGCCCTCCGATGAGGAAGCCGTTCGGCAGACCATCAAGTTGATCAATGAAAAGATCATCGAGTTCAAAACACAGTTTTCCGGAAAAGACATGCAGGATTATATCGCGATGGTGATGATCTGGCATGCCACACAAAAGAGGGACGGAGGCGATGCAACAGCGCTGTCTAAGTTAGACACCCTGCTTGCCAAAATGGAAAGCCAACTCGAAAAAATAGGCTAGTTCTCCCCTTCGCTGCATCCCCATCCACCCATTTTTAACTAGTTTTGCCCCCGAAAAAGCATAAACCATGACAGCAGAATTAGATCAGATCACGAGCGATACGGAAAGCAATATGCGTAAAGCCCTGAGCCATCTGGAAGGCGAACTGGTAAAGATAAGGGCCGGCAAAGTGAGCCCCAATATCCTCGACGGCATCATGGCCCCTTACTATGGCAGCCCCACACCCATCAATCAGGTGGCAAACATATCAGTACTGGATGCCCGGACGCTGACGGTGCAGCCGTGGGAAAAAAACATGCTGCAACCCATTGAAAAAGCCATCATCGCCGCCAATATCGGCATCAACCCGCAAAATGATGGCAATAGTATCCGTCTGTTTCTGCCCCCACTGACCGAGGAGCGCCGGCGCGAACTGGTGAAAAAATGCAATGCGGAAGGCGAGAACGGAAAAGTATCGATCCGCAACATCCGACGCGATGCCATTGAAAGCGTGAAAAAACTGCAGAAAGACGGGCTGAGCGAAGATGCTGCAAAAGACGGGGAGGCCACCATTCAGGACATCACCAACAAGTATATTTCGCTGGTGGAGAAATTGCTCGAAGCCAAGGAAAAGGAAATCATGGCGGTCTGATCCGCTATTCATTCAGCTCCAAACAATACTTTACGATCGGGCATCTTAAGAAGCGGCACAACGTTTCCGTTACGGATATCGAAACCCAGGCAGTTACGGCCGTTGGTCACCACCAGGTAATCTGCCCTCAGCGTTACATTGTATTGCAATATCTGGCCGATTACCGGTTCGGAAAGTGCCTCATTCATTTGTTTGCATTCTACCAGCAACCCGGGCTGCATATCGCGCCGGTACACCACGGCATCAAAGCGCTTCTTCAATCCGTTCACGCGGAACATTTTTTCAACGGCAACCAGTTCCGGCGGATAAAGCAGCACGTCCACCAGATAGCCCAGAAAATACTGCCGCACCCATTCTTCGGGAGTAAGCACCAGCCATTTACGGCGCAGGCTGTCAAAGATCTCCTGGCGGCTTTCGCGGACACGAACTTGTGGTCGGTATTGCGGATACTCAAGTTTTATCATGCCGTGGGAAAATAATCATTACTTTTATAGATGGCATTGCCGTCACATACCCTGCACAAAAAACATCAGGGTATAAACCTCCGGAAAAATACAAACTATCATTGATGAAGACGAAGGAAGAAATCGTTCAAAACTGGCTTCCCCGGTATACGGGTGAGCTACTCGAAAATTTCGGTGAGTACATCCTGCTGACCAATTTCTCTCATTACGTGGAGCTGTTCGCCCAATGGAACAAGGTGCCTGTGGTCGGGAAAGACCGGCCCATGCAATGCGCCACGGCCGACAATATCACCATCATCAACTTCGGCATGGGCAGCCCTACCGCCGCAACGGTCATGGACCTGCTGGCCGCCATCAAACCAAAGGCCGTGCTTTTTCTGGGTAAATGCGGCGGACTGAAGAAAAGGAACAAGATTGGCGACCTGATACTCCCTATCGCAGCTCTGCGGGGCGAGGGTACCAGCAACGATTATTTCCCTCCCGAGGTTCCGGCTTTGCCGGCCTTCATGCTTCAGAAAGCCATATCCACCACCATCCGCGACTATGAATGCGACTACTGGACCGGAACGGTGTACACCACCAACCGGAGGGTCTGGGAGCATGACGAGGATTTTAAACAATACCTGCAGAAAGTAAGAGCCTACGCCATCGATATGGAAACGGCCACCATTTTCACTGTGGGCTTTTACAACAAGATTTCCACCGGGGCACTGTTGTTGGTAAGCGACAGCCCCATGATTCCCGAGGGGGTGAAAACCGAAGCCAGCGACAAGCAGGTCACCTCCCTCTTTGTGGAGCGGCACTTGAAAATCGGTATCGACTCGCTGAAGCAGCTTATCAACAACGGGCTTACGGTCCGGCACTTGCAATTCTGACCGAGCAGATTTATTTTCAAAGGATTACAATAAGTTTTCGAAGCCGGCGTTAATA
>JBIIDU010000250.1:0-3726 GCA_044238165.1 Ferruginibacter sp.
AGCCGTAGGTTATTTCGGCGCGGGAATTTCCGGTGGCTGCCACCGTAGCTGCAGATGAGAAGTTGCGCCCGTCAGTTGATTTTTCAACCACATAGCGGGAAATGTTCAGCTGGTTGGCCACCGTCCATTCCACCTTGATATCTTCCTGCTGTTGCAAGGCGCGTACACTGCGCAGGGTAACCGGCACCGTAATGTTATAATAGGCAAGCTGGTTATTCTCCTGTGCAATTCGTTCATTACCGGAAAGCGCGGACGGGAATACGATCAATTCCTGAATACTTCCGTTGAGCCCCTGAGTACGTGCAGCTGGAATCGTTCCCATGGCGAACTCGCTGTTTGATGTGGAAATATTAAGGGTGGTTGCCTGGTATTCAGTCATCGCCTGACTTACACCGTTCAGACGCTGCGTTGTAGAAGAAAGGGTATTGGAAGCTACAACCTGGTTGGTCACATTCCATCTATCAACATCGACCAGCGTTCCCCCATAGATATATGGGATCCGAGCTTCCATTCCGAATCGTCCTTTTGCGGCATCAACCCTTTCTATCCAGGCGCCTAACCTTGATCCGGCATCTGAATTGTTGCCCCATCCGCAAATTTCACCACCATTGTTGTCCAGGGATGAAAATTTCCAGACCGCAGAAAGACTGATGGGCTGGGTAGTTGGCACAAAGCTGCTGTTGGTAAGAAACGTTGAACCATTGAACTGCACGCGTGGTTTTCCTCCATTGCCTGTAAGGATCGACCCCGATTGCACAATCAGGGGCTGATTGGCAACAGCTGCGTCAATGTTTCTCCCGTGTCCGCTTTGATCGTACCAAATCGCTACGGTACCTGAACTGTTGCCGATCCAGGTGGCAAGGGATGTAGTTGTTGCCGTGCCTCCCCCTGCTGCACTAACCGCGGAATTCGATGCCAAAACACCGCTTCCGTTGAAATACACATCACGCAACTCTCCGTCGCTGCTTTTTCTGATGCGCATGACCGGACCGGTGTATGTACTGCTCAGCTTTCGCAAACTAAAGGCAACAGATGATGGTGTTGCAGCGGTAAGGCCGAGATGATTCAGTGTATTCTGGGCGTCTGCCAGAATACAAAAATGTAAGAACAAGGCGGCAAGGAGCCACCTGAACATCAGGGCGGATGCCCGAATACCCGTTTTTTCTGAACTGATCTGTTTTTTAAAAGCGCCGGGAATCGCTTTCGCATTTAACGATTGCCGTGCTTCCAATTGATTCTTTTTCATGAGTTAAAAATTTTTTAGTTTAAAAACTTTTCGTTCTTCATGAAGGAGATGTATTGGATGTATGTAAAGCCGGGTATGGGCCCGGATTTCAGGTAGTTGTAACTGATGGCCAAGACATTGAAACGAACAAACGGCCGATCACATGCTGTTTAATTCAGAGGCGGGAGTAGTTCAGTGGAAATTTGGATGGAGCCTTAATGGATAAGGTAAAAGAAGAATTAAAATTATTTAAAATTATTGAAGCCGCCAAAAAAAATAATAATTTTTTATAAGTAGTTGAAAATCAAATGGTGGATTGATTGGTCGAAACAGGATTCAGCACGCGATTTATCGGAACGCCTTCGCGCCTTGATTTTATCTTGACTGCGGCTTTGCATGAGAAATTGTCTGAACTGTGATGGGTATGATTGCATGAGGACTATGATTATGGCCTTATATGAAGACCGATAGCCCTCCTTCTCCACAGAAAAAATTGAAGAACCAGTGAGTCGACACTTCATTTAAAACTTAACATTTACAACTTAACATTTACAACTCAACACCTGCCCCAAGGCCTTACCTTCCCCTTGTTCGCGGCTTTGCGTGAAACAATCTGCGCAATCATTCAATCTACGTAATCAGCGGTTCAGACAAAAAATCCTGCAAATCCTGATTCAGACAAAAAAATCCCCGCATTCATTCAATCCGCAAAATCAAATCGGATGCCGCTTCTCCCCCTCCTTTGGAGGGGAAGGGGAGGCTAAAACATCGGAGTACGAACACTTGATTCGCGGCCTGGAGTGAAAATTTTGCCCTCTCGATCCCCCCAAAAGGAAGAGGTTTGCCTCTCGTTTTTCAAAGTAGTGGTCGGTGAGGACACCGACCACGGGTACAATTCAGACAAAAAAAATCAGCACAATCATTCAATCTGCGTAATCAGCGGTTCAGACAAAAAATCCTGCAAATCCTATAATCCTGTGACTCCTGATTCAGACAAAAAAAGCAGAGACGGTCATTCACCGTCTCTGCTTTTAATTTTGTTCTTTTTGAAACCCGTATTCAGGTGGGTTTATACCGATTGGATATCTGTAATGGACCAATTTCATTGGCCCAAACAGCTCTCACATCGGCATTATACGGGAAAATTTTTGGTCTAAAAGTAACGTCACTTTCGTATTACTTCAAATTGATCTGCTGCCGGAAACGCTGTCCGTCCGGAGCGATAACTTCCAGAATGTATGTCCCTACTCCTGTTTTCGCAGGCAAGGCGATCAGCTGATTCGAACTTCCGCCACTGTGTGAAATCCTGTTCACCGATGCGATCTGGCCGAGGGCATTCAGCAGGCGTACCTGATAGGCCCCGGCTTTCATGTCCGAGAAATTCAGATTCATCTGTCCGCCCACAACCGGGTTGGGATATGCCGATACCGCAGGGGCCGATTTACCGATCAGGACTTTCACCACGGTACTGTAGCTGAAAGCTCCGTCGGCATCTACCGTTTTGATCCGGTAATAGTTGGATCCCTGAACCGCCCGGGCATCAAGCCAGCCGTAGGTTATTTCGGCGCGGGAATTTCCGGTGGCTGCCACCGTAGCTGCAGATGAGAAGTTGCGCCCGTCAGTTGATTTTTCAACCACATAACGGGAAACGTTCAGCTGGTTGGCCACCGTCCATTCCACCTTGATGTCGTTCTGCTGCTGCCAGGCGCGTACACTGCGCAGGGTAACCGGCAACGGTCCCCCGGAAGTATTATAATAAACAAGCTGGTTGTTCTCCTGTGCGATTCGTTCATCTTCGGATAGAGCGTAGGTGTATAGGATCAATTCGTGAATAGTTCCGTTGTGTCCCTGAGTACGAGCAATTGGAATCGTTCCCACGGCAAACTCGCTGCTGGATGCAGGAATATTAAGGGTGGTACCCGGGAGTTGTTCGGTCATCGCCTGACTTACACCATTTAAACGCTGCGTTGTAGAAGAAAGGGTATTGGAAGCAACAACCTGGTTCGACACATGCAATCTATTGGCATTTACCTGTGTTTCCCCGTATATGAAATGGTTCCGGGCTTCCATTCCCAATCTTCCTTGTGTTCCACTTGCATATTGCACCCAAAGGCCCAGTCTTGATCCGGATCCTGCATTGTTGCCCCAGCCGCAGACTTCACCACCGGGGACGCTCAAGGAAGTAAATTGAAATACCGAAGAAACGCTGACCGGTTGGGTTGTCGGCACAAAATTGCTGTTGGTAAGATAGGTCGTTGTACCGTTGAACCGAACCCATGGTTTTCCTGCAGCGTTTGAAAGGATTGAACCCGATTCTACAATCAATGGCTGATTGGCAACAGCGGCAGTAATATTCCGGGCATTGCCACTTTGATCGTACCAGATTGCCACCGTACCCGAACTGCTGCCGATCCAGGTGGTTAGGGAGCTACTCGTTGCCGCCCCACCACCGGCATCACTGACCGGGGAGCTTAGCGATAAGACACCCGTTCCGTCAAAAT
>JBIIDU010000251.1:0-3709 GCA_044238165.1 Ferruginibacter sp.
ATTGAATGCAATAAGCCGGTAGCTTCCGGGTACCGTCACCGAGTCGGGACGAAACACGACTGCTCCGGAGGGAAGCAGCGACCATTGAGGGGTAAGGCCGGTCAGGTTGAAAGCATTGTTGAGGTTTTCGAAACTCCCGCTGCACAAAACACCGTTTTTATCCGGACCGATGTTGGGTCTCGAACCTGACGACAGGGTGACTTTGGCCGTGTCGGTGCAGCCGGATGCGTTACGGGCTACCACGGTATATTGCCCTGTTGCCGATACCGCAGCAGGATTGGCAACAGCAACGCCTGAAAGGGTCCAAGTCGCTGTCATACCCGACAGGGGGAATACGCTGTTCAAATTAAATGGTGTACCCGGACAGATATAGGCGATGGTATCGAGTCCAAGTTGTGGCTTTGGATTAACCGTTACCTGTACCTGCATCTGAGCATTGCAGAAACCCGTTCCGCCACCTACAGAAAGGGTATAGGTGGTTGTGCTGTCCGGACGAGCCGTAACAACAGGCCCGGAAGTAGAGGAAAGTCCTGCCGCGGGAGACCAGGAGAATACTCCGTTCCCGCCACTCGCAACCAGGTTCACGCTCTGGCCAGAACAAACTGTCGGATTATAGGGATTTACATTGAAGACGTTTACTCCACTGGCCGCGGCCAACGTATAATCGCAGTTATCACCTCCAAAACCATCAACCATGATGTAATACCGGTTTCCGGGGGTCAAACCGGTAGCACTGACAAGGGAAGGCCCCGAAGAGCTGGGTACAATCGAAGGCCTGCATCCGTGAACAGTCACCGCGCCAGAACCGCACCCACCGCCAAAGATGAGCATTTGAACCCCACCTGCATTGAGACTGTTGGTCACCCAGATATTGAAGGTTGCCGTGGAGGAAGAGGCGGTAAATGAAAAGAAAGAGTTGTTCTCGATGGCACCCCCGCAAAACGCGGACTCCAATTGTGGCCAAACATCTCTGGTATAGGCTGAAGAAGTATTTCCGCAATACCCCCTTGAATTACAAATAGGGGTGGCATCTGAACAGGAATTTCCCGCCGGAGGGTTGCCGGAACACTGTGGCGGAGCCGGAACCGGGGAACTGTTGAACGTGATATTCCAGCTGTTCAAACGCCCGATATCAGTCAGCGAAACATCACTGACACAAAGCCGCCACTCCCCATCTCCCACCTGGCCATTGTTCACATTGCCAAGATAACCCTGGGGAAAGAAATTGCCGCTAAATGGTGCAGGGGCAGAGGTGATGGGAACAGTTGCCGTACCGGTAAAGCAAGTACCGGTATAATTCGCTCCGCTGCCACCGTTTTGGGTCGATAAGGCAATCACCGTGCCGTCGGGGGCTTTCAACAGAATTTCAAGATCGGAAACATAGGGATGGGTTATATCCAGGCAAACCGAAGCAAGCCCGTAGCCATTATTGATGATGCCGACTCCGGAAACGGTTATCGGGAAACACGCTTCACCCCCGTCGGGTATATTGCCCCCGGTTCCGGTAAAGGTCTGCCCCGTCGCCAGCTGGGCGAAGAGCAGAAATAAGCCGGAAATAAGTTGTTTCATCATACGCTGGATCATCGAAGGCAATGTTTATGCACATACCTTTTTGAATGGGCCGGGGTCAGCCGTAGTTTGTTCGGGCAAAAAAGAATCGTCAATTCAGATACCCACATCATTTTCCCCGATAATTTAAACTCGAACCATGACATTTGTTGCCGGATTTCGCTTTCGGGAGTAAGCCGGATGCTTGAACAAACAAAAGGGCCGTTCCTTACTTCTGCAATCTCTTTTTTCAGGACATTCACGTATTTTACATAATGCAGATTAACTGAATTCAGTAAATGTGTGAGCCAGTAACGGATTTCATAGAAACGACTGATACAAGTTAGGTAAAATGCAAAAATCATGCAAAAGAATTAGGACAATTGGACGTTTATTAAAAATAATTTAATCTAAATGAACGATAGTACCGATTTTATTAAACAAAAAGGCCGGAGCCACACAAAATCCAAATCACCCGCATTTATTTGCCTTACACAGAAAGCATCCATGGGGGTATTGGCTGAAACGGAAAGGCTTACTTGTTTATTATTGCCGTAAAACATTAATTATCAAGAAAGTCCCGACGCATATAAATAATATTAAATCCATGGGCAGTCATATGAAAATAAATTTAAAGATCGCTCTGCTCGACCTCTACGACGGGGCCGAAAACCAGGGAATGCGATGCCTGAGGGAACTGCTGAACCAATTTGCAGAACAGGCGGTGGAAGAAGTGGAGTGGAAGGAATTTGAAGTGAGGAGACAGGTACAACTCCCCGACTTGTCGTATGACATCTATATTTCCACCGGAGGGCCGGGCAGCCCGCTCGACAGCGAGGGCAGCACCTGGGAAATTGCCTACTTCAACTGGCTGGAAAAACTGGCGGATTGGAACAATCTGGAAGCTCATATCGGGAAAAAACACGTCTTCTTCATCTGTCACTCTTTTCAACTGGCTTGCCGGTTCTTCCGGGTTGCACGGGTATGCAAACGAAAAAGTACCTCCTTTGGGGTTTTTCCGGTTCACCTGCTGCAAGATGGCCGTCATGAAACCGTTTTCGGGGGAATGCCCGACCCCTTTTATGCTGTCGACAGCCGCGACTACCAGACCATCGAACCCAACCACAACCGGCTCAGAGAAATTGGAGGCAGCATCCTGGCCATCGAAAAGGAGCGCCCCCATGTGGCGCACCTCGAAAGGGCCATCATGGCCCTCCGCTTCAATGACTATATGATAGGCACCCAGTTTCATCCGGAAGCCGATGCAATTGGCATGAGCCTGCACCTGCAAACTCCGGAACGGAAAAAAATTGTGATTGAAAATCACGGGGAAGAAAAATGGAAAACCATGATCGATCACCTCAACGACCCCGATAAGATCATGTTCACCCACAACCACATCCTGCCCAACTTTCTGAAAAATGCAGCCCGCGAACTATCGGGAACAGCAATCGTGTGAACTGCTTCAAAATTCGCCTACCTTCAATCTTATGCAACCTGATCTGCGACAATCGTTCAACCGGCAATTCAGTCCCGAAAAATATCAGGAATATATGCGGGAACTCGATAGGCTGCACCCGGGTGCCCTCGATTTCAGGAATGCGGAAACCCCCCTATTCATTCCCCGCGCATTCAAAAACCAGTTACTGGAGGCCTGCGAACATATCATCGACATCATCAAAAAGCCCGACTTCCTTTCTTTGACCGAGAACGCAGTTCCTCATGGGCTTCGGGTGCCGGACGAAAACCCCTACCCCGACTTTCTCGTATTTGATTTCGGCATCTGCGAGAACCAGTCCGGCGAGCCTGAACCCCGGCTGATCGAGATGCAGGGATTTCCCAGCCTCTTCGCCTATCAGGCACATCATGCCCGCATCACCGCAAAATATGCCCGGGTTCCCGAAAACTATGACGCCTATCTGAACGCTTATGATGAACAGCGTTACTTTGAAACACTCAGGAATATCATCGTGGCAGAAGAAGATCCGGAAGAAGTGATCCTTCTTGAAATCTATCCCGAACAGCAAAAAACCCGGATTGATTTTTATTGCACCGGGAAGGCGTTGGGTATAGCAACCGTTTGCCTTACCGAACTGACCGAAGAGGGAAACGAACTTTACTATATCAGGCAGGGCAAAAAGAAACGGGTACGCCGTATCTA
>JBIIDU010000252.1:0-3703 GCA_044238165.1 Ferruginibacter sp.
CCGTTCTATATCAGGGAATACAGCCCGGAGGCCAGCTCACCATCACCACCGAAGTGGAAAATTATCCCGGTTACCCGGATGGCATCCAGGGGCCGGAAATGATGGTTCATTTTGAAAACCAGGCCCGACGTATGGGCGCCGATATCCGGTACGGGATGGCCAGTAAGGTTGATTTTTCCGGACAACCGCTGCTGGTGGAAATTGATGAGGAAAAATGGGTGAGTGCCGACGCAGTGATCATCTCCACAGGGGCTTCCGCAAAATGGCTCGGGATTGAAAGCGAACAGCGTCTGAACGGCTTTGGCGTGAGCGCCTGCGCTGTTTGCGACGGATTTTTCTTCCGCGGTAAAGACGTGGCCATTGTAGGTGCCGGCGATACGGCGGCAGAAGAAGCCCTTTACCTTTCAAAAATCTGCTCCTCCGTCCAGATGATTGTGCGCCGCGGCGAGATGCGGGCCAGCAAAATCATGCAGGAGCGGGTACTGGCTACAAAAAATATCACGGTGCATTGGCACAGCAACACTGAAGAAGTGCTGGGCGAAAAAAAGGTGGAAGGCGTGCGCATTGTCAATATGCAGACCGGCGAAAAGAAAACACTGCAGGTAAGCGCCTTCTTTGTTGCAATCGG
Source organism: Ferruginibacter sp. (assembly GCA_044238165.1). Classification (GTDB taxonomy): domain Bacteria; phylum Bacteroidota; class Bacteroidia; order Chitinophagales; family Chitinophagaceae; genus Ferruginibacter. The sequence continues at coordinate 629 of JBIIDU010000252.1, forward strand.
ACATCAGCCCAACAGCAAAATTTTTGAAAACTGGATCACGATGGACAGCGCAGGCTACATTGTCACCGTGCCCGGAAGTACGCGAACCAATGTATCCGGTGTGTTTGCCAGCGGGGATGTGCAGGACAAGATTTACCGTCAGGCCGTAACCGCCGCAGGAAGCGGTTGCATGGCCGCGCTTGATGCCGAACGTTACCTGAGCGAGAAAGGCTTGCATTGATTTCCTATAAATTTTCAAAATGCACCTGCCTCCCATGTACAACATACATTTGAATCAACTGGTTTTTGAGGCCAGACATGGTGTTTATCCGTCCGAAAAAGTCAATCCGGGAATTTTTACAATTGATGTGGAGCTGGGCCTCGAATTAGGCGAAAAAGTAGTAAGCCTTTGTGACACGGTTGACTATGCACACCTCTATTCACTTATCAGCGAACGGATGAGCAAGCCAACCCCCTTACTGGAAACACTGGCGCATGATATTTCAGCAATGCTGCTGGAATCAGATCGGCGCATCCGTTCGATAAGCATGAAAATAACGAAGTGCAACCCGCCCATTCCCGAATTCAGGGGCTCGGTGAGCGTCTCCCTTACAAAAAACCGATGAAATTATTTTTTTCATTGCTGGGCTTACTACTGACGTTCTCGGGCAGTGCAGGACAGGATGTTTCCGTTTTGCTGCAGGAGGCACGGTTACTGGAAAATGCGATGAAGGAATCGGCTTCTTTTCAGAAATACCGTGAAGTGCTCAAGATTCAGGCTGCAAACCACGATGCACTGGTGAAATGCAGTGAGTTGTGTGCCCGGATCGGCAAACGCCAGCCTACAGCTGCCGGCACAGAAGATTACTACACCGCAGCCAAAACATATGCGCGCACCGCGCTCAGCCTTTACCCGAAAAGCAGCGAAGCCAACTGTGTGATGGCCATGGCCCTGGGGCGACTGGCCATGACAAAAAGTGGCAAAGAGAAGATTGAAGCGGCCCGTAATATCAGGACTTACGTAGATGCCGCCCTGGCTTACGATGATGGTAATTTCAAGGCATGGCATATTCTTGGCCGCTGGCATTATGAATTGAGCTCACTGAACTTTATCGAACGTGCCGCAGTGAAGGTCTTTTTCGGAGGAATCCCGGAATCCTCGCTGAACGCCTCGATACAGGCTTTCGAAAAGGCAAGAGCCCTGGCGCCGGGCTTTGTGCTCAACTATCTGGAACTGGCCAGGGCATACCAAAAATCGGGGGACCGGAAAACAGCGAACGGGTTGCTCCAAGCGATGCTGCGGCTACCCGATCATACCGAAGACGACCCGGCAAACAAATCGGAGGCGAGGCGTTATCTGGAAGAATGGAAATAAACTATATTGCTTTTCAATTGATCTCCTTCACTCAAAATAATCAACCATGTCTTTACGCATTTCTTTATTATTCATTTTGTATTTGTTTGCAATTGGAACACAAGCGCAAACAAATACCGAATCCCGGTCGGTTTACAATCCCGCCGACCTTTTTGAACCGCTCCAATATCCTTATTCAGGCAGCCTCACGCGTGCGGCCAACGGTGATCCCGGTGCAGGGTACTGGCAAAACAAGGCTGATTACAATATTCAGGCCCGCATCAATGACCTCACGCATGAAATTTCAGGAAAGGTGGTAATCACCTACCGCAACAACAGTCCGCAGCAACTCCCTTATCTCTGGCTGCAGCTGGATCAGAATCTTTTCAGCAAAGACAGCCGCGGCCAGGCCCGGATGCCCGTTGGTAGCCGCAGCCGTTACGGAGATGCCTCCAGCACGTTCAGCGGTGGTTACAACATCAGCGATGTACGTGTGAACGAGAAGCCGGCCCAGTTCCTCATCAACGATACCCGCATGCAGGTAAAACTTCCCAGCATTCTGCCCCCGGGGCCCGCAAAGGAACCCCTGAAACTCAGCATGGACTTCTCATTTGTGTTGCCTATGTACGGGGCCGACCGTTGTGGCATATTGCCGACTACCAACGGCGAGATTTTCGCTGTGGCGCAATGGTACCCCCGTCTTTGTGTTTTTGATGATGTGCAGGGATGGAATACCGAGCCCTACCTGGGTCCCAGTGAATTTTATCTGGAATATGGCGATTTTGATGTCAGTATCACCGCACCCGCACGTTTGCTTGTGCTTGCCGGCGGCGAATTGACCAACGCACGCGAAGTGTTGTCGACTGGGCAAATGCAGCGCCTGGAAGCAGCACGACGCAGCGACAAGACAGTAGTCATCTGCGATGAGAAGGAGTGGGGCGGTGACAAAGCTCCCGCTAATGCGCAGAAAACCTGGCGCTTCAAACTTTCCAACGCACGCGATTTTGCCTGGGCGGCTTCCAAAGCCTTCATCTGGGATGCTGCACGGATAAACCTGCCCGGTGGCAAAACCAGTCTGGCCATGAGCGGCTATCCCGCCGAAAGCGGAGGAAATGACGGATGGGGAAGATCTACCGAATATGCCAAGGCCAGTATTGAAAACTACAGCAAGCGCTGGTTCGACTATCCCTATCCGGTAGCCGTCAACATCGCGTCGAATGTGGGTGGAATGGAATACCCGGCCATCGTATTTTGCGGCAGCAAGGCAAAGAAGGACGGCCTTTTCGGAGTTACCGACCACGAATTCGGACACACCTGGTTCCCCATGATCGTGGGAAGCAATGAACGCAAATACGGCTGGATGGACGAGGGTTTCAATACCTTCATCAATTCGCTGGCTGATGACGATTTCAACAAAGGTGAATACCGCGATGAACCTTATGGCATGGATCGCATGACGCCCTATTTGTTCGGGGAAAATACCGAAGCCGTCATGCACACCCCCGATGCCATGAAAGAAGGGAATATCGGCATCGCATTATATCGTAAGCCGGGTTATGCCCTTGAGCTGCTGCGCAAAGAGATTCTGGGCCCCGAGCGTTTCGACTATGCCTTCCGACATTATATCAGCCGGTGGGCATTCAAACATCCTACTCCCTGGGACTTCTTCCGAACCATGGAGAATGCCGCAGGCGAAGACCTGAACTGGTTCTGGAAGGGCTTGTTTCTTGAAAATTACCGCC
>JBIIDU010000045.1:0-13047 GCA_044238165.1 Ferruginibacter sp.
TATGTGCAGTGGATGACGGCTCCGTCCTGCACATTGACACGGTCACCGATGCGGATGCTGTTCACGTCGCCACGCAGCACCGCATTGAACCAGATGCTGCATTCGTTTCCGAGGACCACATCGCCGCAGAGGGTGGCATTGGGCGCTATGAAACAGCCGCTTCCCCAGGAAGGGCTGATGCCGTGAATGGGAAAGAGGAAGGGCATGTGCTTTGTGGTTAAAAGATCCGGTAACCGACGGTGACACCCAGCGAGAGAGCCGGAAAAACACCGTCTGTATCAAAGATAAACATCCCGCCCGGTTGCAGGAACTGTATTTGTTCCGGTGAAAGCCCGGGTTCTGAGAAAAATTTCGCTCTCGCCCCCAGCCCGCCATAAATGTCGATCATCCATCTTTTTTTGATGCTTCCGGGAATCAGTTCCAATCCGGCGATGCAATTAAGCCCGAAGACCGTTTTTTTCTCCCGGTAATCTTTGCGTTCGCTGTACAGAGGCATACCGGTGGAATCGTTGACGTTGATCCAGGCGGTCTGTGATACAAATGTCTGTTTGAACAGCCCCTGTACGCAGAGATAAAAGCGGCTGTGCGCAAGGGCTTTTTTTCCGAAATAATATTTTACCGCCGGCCGCAGCCGGAAGCCATTCATCGGATTGAGCGCACCCGCCAGCTCTTCTCTGCGGCCCAGGTAGATGCCCGCTTCCAGCGAAAATCCGAAACGGTCGGCCGGTTGATACAACAGGGTGAAGGTCAGGGGAACTTCCGGTTCTAAGAGGGTGAAAGGGTTGTACTGGAACCAATAGTTTTTCTTAGGGCTTGCGGGCAGGCTGTCCTGCCCCGTGGCAGATGTATGCAGGGTAATCAGCAGCGCAAGGAGTGTAAGAAGCTTCACTATTCGTTGCCGATTTTTTTGATGAAGGCAGGTGCTGCCGGATTGCCGATATCGTACAGGGCAATTCCATCGGCTACATAGCCTACCAGCAGATTCCTGTCGGCAATGACATCCCTGAAATCATGTCCGCCGATGGTTTGCAGCATGACGGGGTGCTGCAGGTCCGCCACATTCACCACCGACATCCCGTTGGCACCGCCGCAGACATAGAGGATGGAGTCTTTCAGTCCCAGTCCCCAGGGTGTGGCCAGATTAATGGTGGATACTAGCTGCGGCGACATCAGATTTCGGGTGTCGTAGATATACAATCCCTCTATCGCCGGACCACAGGCCGATCCGGAGCGCAGGGTCACAAAAGCGGCGCTGTCGTTGGCCACTACCGGGTCGCAGCTTCGCAGATGTTGCGCTTCGCCGGTATAGGCAGGCGCGGCCGGATTGGCAAGGGAGTAGATGAACATACCTGTTTGGGAACCGATGTACAGGTGATTGCCATAGGGGAAGATGGTTTCAATGCCGTTGCCGATGGTGACCGTATTGCTGAACACCGGTGTATCGGGCCTGGTGATGTCGTAGGTATTCAGCTTGTTGTTATCTACGATGTACAAATAGTTTCCGGCTATGGTGAACCGGGCCAGCGAACCTCCTGTGCCGTTGGAGGATGAGCCGGGGCCTACGGAACTTTCCTTGCTGCAACTGAAGAGGAAGAGGCAGACCAAGACTATGCCGGAAATGTGGCCGGTTATCCTTTTCATTTGATGCAGGATGGGTTGGTTAATGTATCGGCCACCCAGGCAATGACGGTACCCCGGCTTTTGTCCACACATTCAAAATAACCCCGGGACGGTGGTGCCAGCTGGAAGTTGTTCTGGTGAAATGCATTTTTGATGCGGCGCACTTCGCGTACGTTCCGGATGTCGGAGATATCAATGACCACAAGGTCGTCAAAATTGTTGCTGTACAGGAAATTTCCCCGGATGGCGATTTCCCCGCTTCCGGCGATGCGGATGAACCCCACGCGCTCTGCGGTTGCGGGGTTGGTATTGTCGATGATATGGATGCCTTCACCGATCTCGTTCTGAAACAGGTAATTGCCCTTCGCATAAATTTTTCCGGCGCTTGCCACATCGCGGGCCGGTTTGTTTGCGATGGTATGCAGGGTGGTATCGCGGCTGTAAACCGGCCGGAACCCGGGTACTTCTCCCGGCAAATTCCTGTTGTCGCGGGTACAGGAGGAAAGAAGAAGCAACAATCCGGCTAAAAATGATATGATTCGCATCCAATAGATTTCTGTGTTGTAAAAATACACCGTTAGATTCCGGTTTCTCTTTTTTGGGAAAAAAATGAAACTGGCGTGACAATACCCCACCTGGCGCACGAGTCCCCTCGTGTGCCTCCCGTTACTAATCCTTGGAAATTTTTCCCAGACGGGTCTCCACGTAGGTTTTGCGGTAGGGCAGTGGCACCCGGTGTTTGCGGAGCGGGGATTTTTTTGTCTGAATCAGGATGCTCAGGATGAAGGGATTTACAGGATTTTTTGCTTGTCTGAATCGCTGATTACGCGGATTGAAGGATTGCGCTGATTGTTTTTCACGAAAACAATCTCAGGCGCAGGTCTCCTGACCTGTCCCTCGGCGTTACTTGTTTCTCACGTAACGCCAAAAGAAGATGGGGTAAAGGTCTCTCTTCTAATCATAGTAATCAATCATACCCATCATAGTTCAGACAAAAAATGGGTTCGTGTGCAAGTAATCAAGGCAGGATATCAGGGCTAAAGCCCAAACCTTTTTTTGCTTTTCGTTCCCCGCCCTAAAGGGCGGAGTTAAGAACCCCGGCGTTACTTGTACTTCACACAACGCCTGGGGAAGATGGGCAATGCCCTCTCTTCCTATCATAGTAATCAATAAATCATACCCATCATAGTTCAGACAATAAAGAGTGCTCCGCGAACCAGGGCAGGTTGGAGTTATGGTTTTTAGTTTGGGTCACCTCCTCAAAATCAAATAGCCTAATTTCGTCGGTATATCGTGTAGGCGTTTTTTCAACGTCAGCGATTCACCCAACGATGACCCAGCGCGAACTTTTCTTACGCCATGTAGGGCAAACATCCCCGGCACCCATGGCCATTGAAGTGGAGCGTGCCTCGGGCAGTTACCTCTACGATACTTCCGGCAAGGCCTACCTCGACCTGATTGCCGGCATCAGCGTGTGCAATGTGGGGCATTGTCATCCCAAAGTCGTTGAAGCCATTACCCGCCAGGCGCAAACCTACCAGCATGTGATGGTATACGGCGAACTAGTGGAAAGCCCCCAGGTACGGTATGCCCGCCGGCTGGCGGAACTGCTACCCCCTTCCCTGAATTCGGTTTTTTTCACGGCCAGCGGCAGCGAGGCCTGCGAGGGCGCCATGAAACTGGCCAAACGGGCCACCAATCGTACGGATATCGCTTGTTTCAACAACAGTTATCACGGCAGTACCCAGGGTGCATTGAGCGTGATGGGCGACGAATACTGGCGCAATGCCTTCCGTCCGCTGCTGCCGGGCATTCGGCGTTTGCGGTACAACAACCACGACGATCTGAAGCAGATCGGCAGCCGGGTTGCTGCGGTGGTTGCGGAATCCGTTCAGGCCGAAGCCGGTGTGCTCAAGCCCGATAGCGCATGGATAACGGCATTGCGTACACGTTGTACCGAAACAGGAACGCTGCTGGTGCTTGATGAGATCCAGTGCGGCTTCGGACGCAACGGCACGCTCTGGGCCTTCGAACAATACGGCATCGTGCCCGACATCCTGCTGCTGGGTAAGGCCCTGGGCGGGGGCATGCCCCTGGGTGCTTTTGTGGCCGACAAGGCGCTGATGGACCAGCTCACCGATCGGCCGGTACTGGGCCATATCAATACGTTTGGAGGGCATCCGGTATGCTGTGCCGCAGGACTGGCTTCGTTGGAGGTATTGCAGGAAGAGGGATTGGTAAAGCAGGTAGTTGAAAAGGAGCAACTCTTCCTTTCCGGATTGCGCCATCCGCTCATCGGCCGGGTGAATGCTGCCGGACTGATGCTTGCCGTTCATTTCGATTCAGCGGAACTGAACCGGAAGGTCATCCATGGGTTGCTGGAACGCGGGGTATTCACCGACTGGTTCCTCTTCGCCCCGCAGGCGCTGCGGATTGCGCCTCCGCTCAGTATTACAACCGAAGAAATCCGCAAAGCCTGTTCGCAGATTTGCGAAGTGCTGGACACGCTCTGAATCCGATTGCAGGGCGGTCGGTAATTATTCTCTTTCAACAAAAAATACCCGTGCATGCAGGATGAGATCATCAAACACACAAAGAAAACCATCGGTATCATGAAAAGCAGTGAACTGGGGCCCTGGGGCAAAGTGAAGGCCGTTGTTGGGGAAATCCTCATCATCGTATTCGCCGTTTCCTTCTCGATATGGCTGCACAATTTCAGTGAACATCGCCATGAGCAGGCGCAGGTGCGTGAATTCCTTTCCGATCTGCACGCCGACCTCCTGAAGGACCGTGAGAACATGGGGAAAATCCGCAGCCAGCTTGACGTTTCCGTGGAGGGCTCATCCTATCTTTTTTCGCTGAGCACGGAGGAATACGACAAAGGAAAATCCGGCCCGGACAGCGCTGCTTTCAGCCGGCAACTCACCAGCAAGATTCAACTGCCCCTGATCATCCGAAAGAATATTGACGGGAATTACGAGGGATTCAAGACCAGCGGGAAAATCGCGCTCATTGAAAACAAGCCCCTCAAAAAATCCATCCTGGCTTATTACCAGCAAAGCCTCGCCTCACTGGATGAGGCCGACCGCTATTACAACGACAACCTCACCCGTATGGGAGAGTCGCTGGTTGCGCTCAGCGGAAAAAGCGGCCGGGAGATTGTTTTCAATCCCCAGTTCAGGGCCCATCTGATGGGCGTGCTCGTTAACGGGAAAAATGTGCAAAGCGCGTACGATGAAACGATGCGTGAATCGGATGATCTGATCCGTTCCATTGATGCCGAACTCAAGCATTGAACCCGAATGTTCTAAAAATCGAGTCCCATACTCAGGTACAGCACCGGCTTTGAATTGAAGAAACCCGTCATGGGCCAGCCCGCGTCGAATTTCAGGAAGTAGCCGAACAGGGTGCTGCGCGCTCCGAATCCGTAGCCGCCGGCAAAGGGTCCCAGGCCGCCCACCCTTGTTTGCACCTGGATCGGGAATTGGCCGTAGGTGACCGAAGGCCTTGAAAGTCCGTTGTAACTGCCGTTCCATGCGGTTCCCAGGTCGATGAACTGGGTGAGTTGGAAGTTCCTTAGAAATGCGTTATTGACCGGCCGGCTGAAGAAGGTGCTGAACACCGGCAGCCGCAGTTCGCTGTTGAGCGTGACGGCGTTGTTTCCGTTGGCAGCGTTCTGGATGAAGCCGCGCAGGTTCTGTGCAAGGCTCTGGAACGTATAGGTATTGTCGGGCGAGGGCCGGTTGGCGCTGTTGAAAAAGCGTTCGGTTCCGTCGCGGCGGATGTTGTCGCCGAACATGAACCAGCCGTCGACACCGCCGAGGTAATAAATAGTTTTCTGGTTCCCCCAGCTGAAGTCGCCGGCTGCCCGGCCCGCCCAGATGAAGTTGCGGTAGATGGGGTAGTAGTAGCGCACATCGAAGCCCCAGTTGAAGTTGAACTTGCCGCTGTTGTTTTTCTCCTTGCTGATGTCGGTGTTCCAGTCGAAGAATACCTTGTAACGCAGACCGTTCCATACGTTTTGTGCCGGGTTTAACGTGTTGTCGTACACGAATTCGGTATGCGTTTGTGCGAACCGCCGCTCGATGTTGGGAATGATGAGCGAGAGGTCGTCGTTGATGTCGGTCAGGGTCACGGTATTGTCGGTGCGGATGCCGAAGGAGAAGGAGAGGCGTTTCGACCGGTCGAAGGGGTAGGCCACATTGGCCTGGTAGATGTTGGTATAGGTTTTGGCGGCGAAAATCTTGTTCAGATTGGTCACCGATACGGCCGATTCCAGTACGTTGCGGTAGTAGGTGGTGCCCCAGTCGAGCCGCCTGCGGTAATTCTGATACGAAAGCAGCCACTCGTTCTCCTGCAGGTTGGTGGAAAGCCTGAAACCGCCTGTGATTTTCACATCTTCCATCAGCTCGCTGGTGCCGAGTCGTATGAGCCCGTTGAGCGGTGTGCTCGATCCGAGCCGGATGGGTCCGAATCCGCCTCCGTAGGGCTGATACCGGTTGAACAGCACCCCGTTGCTGAGGCCGATGCCTCCGTATTCGGCGCCGAATTTCACCGGCTTGTACGGAAAGAGCCTTGCTTTGCGCAGGGCCTGGCCGCGGAGGGCATCGGGCTGGTTGATCTGGGCGTTGGCCCGATTTGCCGTGCTGTCTTTTTCCTCGGCTTCAAATTCATGCTGGAAGGCATTGTCCTGGTCCTTCAGTTTTTGTTCTATTTTCTTTTGCCGGTCGTAGGCTTCTGTATCGTTGGTGATATCGTCGGCCATCACCACTTTCCTCATATAGCTGGTAGGGGGAACCGACACGTTGCGGCGGCGCAGGGCATTGTCATCAATCTTCAGTTTGTAGAGGATCTTCTGGTCGCTTTGGCGGGTCACTTCGCTCACCTGGTTGTTGTCGCCGGCCACACGGGTTTCGGCCAGGTTGCTTTCGTAGTTGGAGAGCGGAAACGTATAAGCTGAGTCTTCCGACACGGCTATGACGGCGATGGAGTCCACATCGGCTTTCTTGTATTTCATCAGCATGCTGTCGACTTCCTGTTCGGAAGGATTCCGCAGGATGTCGCTGCCAATGCGTACCAGCGTATCAAGCCCGGCCGAGCGTGTGGTGAAAAAACCGGCATAGCGGTTGGCCACTCCGTTTTCGTCGCTCACAAATGTGAAGTGGTTGCTGTTGTAGGGCATGGGGAAGCGCGCATTGCCGAACTTCATGCGGGTAAGCTGGCTGATCTGGTTCATTTCCTGTTTTCCGCCGTAATTGGTGATGAGGAAAACATTGTAGCGATAGTTGCCCGGAAGGGAAGTGTCGCCGCCTTTGGCATCCGCCGAAGGACGGTTGCTGGCGAAGAGGATGCCGGTTTTTCCCGGGAAGGATACGAAGGAAGGATCGAGGTCGGCATACACATCATCGGTGATTTGCTGCACTTTTTCGTTCTCGATGTTGAAGGTGAAAATGTCCGAGTGCCCGTTTTTCGTGGCGCTCAGGAGCAGGGTGCGGCTGTCGAGCATGTACTTCACATCCTGTATCTGCTGGAACTTGTCGGTGAGGTCGTATTTGGGGTTCTTGATGCGCGTGACCAGGTCGTACACAAAAAATTTCAGACGGCCCTCCTGTTGGTAGAAAACAGCCAGTCGGGTGCCTTTCGGGTCCCAGGCGAGGATGGGATAATCGGGATTGGTTTCGTTCTGGTTGCTGCGGATTCCGTATTTCAGGATAGGGGTCACATCAAAATCCTCGTTCAGGAAGAGCGTCACTTTTCCTTTGCGGAATTTAACTGCGGCATAACTGTTGTTCTTCTTGTTGGGATTGACGTTGATGCGGTAATAGTCGGTGCGCTTGTCGATATCGAAACTCTCCACCAGGCTGCCTTTCGGGTAGGGCTTCCTCCTTGCGATGTCGTTCGAATACTTTTCTTCCTGATATTCCATGAATTCCGCCAGCAGGTCTTTGAATTTTTTCTTGCAGATCTGGATGCTGGCACGGTTGAGGTTCTTGTACACGCGTGCCAGATACAGGAAATAGGTCACGTTCTCCTTCTTGTACTTCTCTTCTACAAAATACCAGAAGGCATGGCCCGCCAGAAAGGGCTTGTCGAAAGCGAACTGGTAGAAGTTGCGGTAGTTGCCGCTCATCATCTCGCTTTTCAGTTCATCATCGAGGGAGGTGTTCCAGTTTTCCGCTGCGTAGTTCACATATCCGTCGGTAAGCCATTTGGGCAGGTCGAGCAGGGCCTGGTTTCCGGCGAATTCGCCCAGATCCTCGCCAAACAGCACATTGTCGGTGATGATGCGGGCGATGCCCTGGCGGATCTGCCGTTTCAGGTGGGCATGGTCGCCGTTGAAGTACACGATCATCTTATTGTTGACCAGCTTGGTGGCGCCTCCGGTATTCTGCCAGTCGAGCCCGTTGCCGATGTTCGACTGCTCCATGTCGGCATATTCGTTGTACACCACGATGTTGGCCCGCCGCTGCAGGCTGTATTCGGTGAAACGCTCGATTCCGGGCAGGTCTTCTTCGGCCACCTGCAGCACGTATTTGGCGATTTCCTGGCCCTGGCCGTAAAAGAACGTGTTGAAATTGCGGCTCTGGTAGTATTGCCATTTCAGCGTCTTGTACTGCAACCGGTTTTTGCCGAATTCCACAGCGTTGATGATCTGGGCGTTGAGGACCGATGTCCCCGCGGCCCATAAAAATATCAGAGCGATAATCTTCCGGCTACAATTTGCCATGCTACTTTTGCAATTTGGATTAAAAGTAGTCCATTACCGCCAAGTATAAAAATCGGCTTCATCATCCTAAAACATGTCTTATGTGGACCATCCGGTCGTTTGTTTTCAGCCCCATCCAGGAAAATACCTATGTGCTGCACAATGCGGCCGGCGATGCCCTCATCATCGATCCGGGCTGTTATTTTGATGAGGAGCGCCGGCAACTGGAGGAATTTGTGACAGATAAGAAACTGCAGCCCCGGTTCCTGCTCAACACCCACTGCCACCTCGACCATGTATTCGGCAACCGGTTTGTGCACGAGCGTTACGGACTGACCCTGCATCTTCATGAAAAGGAGAAAAAAGTGCTGGAATTCGCGCCCACGTCGGGACTGATGTACAATATGCCGTTTGATAATTATGCCGGCAATCTGAACTATCTGTCGGGCGGCGATACACTTTTTGAAGGGGAGGATCAGTTACTGGTCATTGAAGCACCCGGACATTCGCCGGGAAGCATCTGTTTTTACTGCGCTGCCCAATCGTTCATCATCAGCGGGGATGTGTTGTTCCGGAACAGCATCGGCCGTACCGACCTTCCGGGAGGCAACCACCAGCAGCTGCTTGAAAGCATACGGGAAAAACTATGGCCTTTACCCGATAATACCGTGGTGTACAGCGGTCACGGGGAGCCGACCACCATCGGGGAGGAGAAGGCCGGAAATCCATTTCTGAAGTAGGGTAGCTTTATTGGAGGGTTTCGAGGGATTTGATGCCGGGAATCGGGGAGTTGCGGATCACTCCCGGGCTTATGGAATTTGACAAAAGAGGATAGATTTTGCTTTATTCAAATCCATGTTGTTATGCGCTGGCAAGTTTTTTTCCGGCATTATCCTTTCTTTCATTTTTGATTTTAGGATTGACCGCTACGCTCAATGCATAGGGCCTGTTAAATGCTTCCTGGTTCAGTTTGAATCTTTCGGAAAGAATGCGAATGGTTTCTTTGGATAATCCTTTCTTGTAATGGAGTATTTCAGAAACCAATCCTTCACTAACATCGAGAAGGTTGGCTAAATTAACCGCTTTCATGTTGTGTTCTTTCATCAGGGTCTTCAATAATTCTATAGGGTCTGCATCATTAAAACTGTTATGTTCTGCATCATACTTTTCAATGAGCAGGGCAAGCAATTCAATTTCATCCTGAATTGCCCTGGTCTTTTTGCCGCTTTCGACCAAGGATTCCAGAATGGTACAATACCTGTTGTATTGAGCATTGGTTTTGATGATTTTATATTGCAGGGGTTCCATGTTGATGGTATTAGTAGCTGTTGATCGAGTACTGATTTTGGGCATCGCAGAGTTTTGAGTATTCAGCATGGGTACCTATCCACTTGATGTATAGATGTACTCTTGTTACGCCGAAATGAAATTTGGCTATCATGCGGTATTGGTTGCCGGCGATATCAAATACGACTCTCTCGCTCCCCCGACCTAATAAATCTGCCGACCCAAAAGTATTCATGATGTCTTCCGGATCATCCCAATCGGACATTATCAGCAATGTCAGCCATAGCCTGAATGAACTTCTGCTTCGTGCATGCTGAACGGCGAATTTTTCAATCGAGGCTCTCTTGATCAGTCGCACTTTCATGGGTACGGATGTAAATATAGGAAAAGTTCACAAAAAGTGAAGATTTAAGGGCTTTTTATTTCCATACACAGTTCCACCAGCACTCCGCCCGTGCCCTTGGGGTGCAGGAAGCAGATCAGTTTGTTATCGGCCCCTTTTTTGGGTTCGGGGTTGAGCAACTCAAAGCCTTCCTGCCGGAGACGTGCCATTTCGGCGTGGATATCGTCGACTTCAAAAGCGATATGGTGCATGCCCTCGCCTTTTTTTTCGATAAACCGGGCAATCACGCCTTCGGGATTCAGGCTCTGGAGCAGTTCGATTTTGGTGTCGCCCTGAAGGAAAAAGGCCGTGTCGACCTGCTCGCTATCCACCGTTTCCCTTTTATAACAGGGAGTGTGCAACAGTTTTTCGTACAGCGGCACCGATTGATCGAGGGAGCGGACGGCGATGCCTATATGTTCTACTTTTTTCATTGCGGAATTTTAAAGAATGTGATCAAGGGGTTTTGCCGGATTCCGGCAGCATAAAAAATGCTTATGCGTAACTGCTTGTTTTTTTGATGAGTTTACGAAATAGGTAAAATGAATCAACCCGGGGGCCTGTGTTCGCTAATGTAGAACCTTTTGTTCTAATTTCGTGTTATAAGAATTCATAAGAAAGATTATGCTGCAATTGCCCATTTACCTCGACAACAATGCCACCACGCCTATGGATCCGCGCGTGCTGGAAGCCATGATGCCCTATTTCACCACGCACTACGGAAACGCGGCCAGCCGCAACCATCCCTTTGGGTGGGCAGCTGAAGAAGCGGTCGACTATGCACGGGAACAGGTAGCAGGCCTGATCGGCGCCGATCCCAAGGAAATCATTTTCACATCAGGAGCCACCGAGGCCGATAACCTGGCGCTGAAAGGCGTTTTTGAAATGTATGCCACCAAGGGCAACCATATCATCACCGCAGTCACCGAGCATAAGGCTGTGATCGACAGCTGCAAGCATATTGAAAAAATGGGTGGTGAGGTGACCTTCCTTCCCGTTCGCCCCGACGGGCTGATCGATCTGGCGCAACTGGAAGCCGCTATCCGACCTACCACCATACTTATTTCCATAATGTACGCCAACAATGAAGTCGGGGTGGTCCAGCCGGTGAAGCAGATCAGCGCCATCGCCCGCAAACACGGGGTATTGTTCTTCACCGATGCGGTGCAGGCGGTGGGCAAGATTCCGGTGGATGTGAACGCCGACGGCATCGACCTCATGGCATTCACCGCACACAAGATCTACGGCCCCAAAGGTGTGGGCGCCCTTTATGTGCGTCGGAAAAACCCCCGCGTGAAGGTTACCGCACAAATGGACGGCGGCGGGCACGAACGCGGCATGCGCAGCGGTACGCTCAATGTGCCCGGCATCGTGGGTTTCGGGAAAGCCTGTGAACTCTGCAAAATAGAAATGGAAGCCGACACCCGCCGTATCAGCAAAATGCGCGACCATCTGGAGGCCGAATTGTTGAAGCTGGAGGAGGCATATGTGAACGGAAGCCGCGAGCACCGTCTTCCCCATGTGAGCAATATCTCATTCAAATATGTGGAAGGAGAGGGGCTGCTGATGGGCTTCAACAAGAACATCGCCCTCAGTTCCGGCTCGGCCTGCACATCGGCTTCACTGGAGCCCTCCTATGTGCTGAAGGCCCTGGGCCTGGGCGACGATCTGGCACACAGTTCGCTGCGCTTCGGCCTCGGCCGGTTTACCACCGACGATCAGATCGAATACACCGTCAAGGCCATTACCGATACGGTGCTCAAGCTTCGGGAAATGAGCCCCCTCTGGGAAATGTATAAAGAGGGCATTGACCTGAACAGTATCGAATGGGCACATCATTGATATGGAATGTCCGTTCACTTCATCAACAACCGAATAAAAAATACAAACTATGGCATACTCTGAAAAAGTAATTGATCATTATCAGAATCCGAAGAATGTGGGAACGCTCGACAAGGGCAGCAAGAATGTGGGCACGGGCCTGGTAGGCGCACCGGAGTGCGGTGATGTGATGCGCCTGCAGATACAGGTAGATGATGCCACTGGTGTGATCACCGATGCCAAGTTCAAAACCTTCGGCTGCGGATCGGCCATCGCCTCTTCCTCGCTGGCCACTGAATGGCTGAAAGGAAAGAAGGTCGAGGACGCACTCAAGGTCGACAACATGGATTTTGTGGAGGAGCTGAACCTTCCCCCGGTGAAAATACACTGCTCGGTTCTCGCGGAGGACGCCATCAAGGCGGCTATCAACGACTACCGGGTGAAGAACGGCCTGGAAGCCATCAAATTCGACGAAGGCGTCGTGCACTGACCACTTCCGGATCTGCGAGAAACAAAGGCTCCGCAGCCTTTTCAACAGAGCAACTGAATGGAAACGCATACCCTTACACCTGAAACTTCAACAGCCCGGACAGAGAACGGCATCTATATCAGCGACAAGGCTTTGCAAAAAGTCAAAACGCTGATGCAGGACGCCGGCATTGCGGACGATCCTTCTTATTTCCTGCGCGTTGGCGTTGTGGGCGGTGGTTGCAGCGGGCTTAGTTACAAAATGGACTTCGACAATGAAGTGAAGCCCGGCGATCAGGTGTTTGAAGACAAGGGCACGCGCATCGTCACCGACCTCAAAAGTTTTCTTTACCTCGTCAATACCGAACTGGAGTTCAGCGACGGCCTGAACGGCAAGGGGTTCTTTTTCAACAATCCCAACGCGAGCCGCAGCTGCGGTTGCGGGGAAAGTTTCGCCGTGTAAACGGATGCATTGCTTCCGTATCATCCTCAAGATCTTCTGACGGGTCATGCCGCTGGCACTTACGGCCTGTTGCATCGGCAACCGCAAGTGCAGGCAGGATAACTTCTCTGCACGCTTCCGCAACCTCAGCAGGAACGAGGGCCGGGACCTTGTTTTCGGTCCGCAAGCCTTTTACCCAAAAGATTCCATCCTGGTTTATTCGCTGCAAGGCTCCGACACAATTGTTCATCGTTACATTGCCGGATGCCCGATAGTGGAAGCTCTGTATAAGAGAAAAGGAACCCATGGGTTCCTTTTCCA
>JBIIDU010000253.1:0-3689 GCA_044238165.1 Ferruginibacter sp.
AGAGCCAGCGAGATGTAATCGAATTTTCCGATGCCGGCAAAATATTCCGCATGCATGGCATTGATTTCCGGGTCGTCCTGCACCCCGGTGAGTCCTGCCGGATTCCAGTAACCCGCGGTGCCGTCGTTTACAGAGGCAACCTGGGCGCCACCCATGGCCAATCCCCGGGCGCCTGCACCGATATTCAGAAATTCGTTGGAATATTTGCGAAACTGCGCATGTGTCAGGATAGGCAGAATCGAAATCAGTAGAAGTATGGCCGAGGTCTTTTTCATGGATGGGGGTTGATGTTGAACAGTTCCGCCTGCCCTGAAGTCTCCAAAATCATACCCGTTTTTCCAGGCTTTTTCCGACAACTGGAAAAAAAGTGGAAATCACCTGTGTTAAAAATTACATTTGCATTGAAGGACAATGATATAGTGGAAGCGGAATCGCTCACGTTTAAAACGCTGATCGAAGGGCAAAATTGTGCTTTGCCGGTCAGGTTGTTCAAGGGGTTCATTGTCACAAATTTAAGGCATTCGGACTTGCCCTGAGGCAACCTTCTGTCCACATCCTGCAGCAATAAAAAGGAGAATTCGGAGCCGGGGCCTGTATCTGTTCAGGAATTCATGATTTTGACCACCAATTCCTTCATCAGTTCGGCATCTGAAGTTCCCGCATCGTTGATTCCGATGCTTTTCAGATTGTATTCATGGAGCAGCAGCAGCACCCGTTCAATACCGGCATACTGGTATCTTCTGGCAGTTACTACCGCTTCTTTCGCAGCAAAACTGTTGTTGTAAAAATAGGGCCGGGCGCTTTCTTCCGTGATGGAGGTAAGGCCGAAAAGGGCATAGTGGCGGCTGAAATGGTTGTAAAGGGCTGGAAGAAGCATCTGGATGGGGCCGGCTTTGGGATTTGCGTCGAAATACTGGATGATCTGAAGAGCGCGTGCCAGATCCTTACGCCCCAATGCCTCCTGCAATTCAAAGGCATTATAATCCTTGCTCACCCCCACAAAATTTTCAATATCCTCCTCCGTTATATCGGTGCGGCCACCTAGATTGATGGCAACCTTTTCAATTTCATTTACAATACGGCTGAGGTTATTTCCCAGATGCTGGGCCAACAGGGAAATGGCCTTACGGCTCATCGTATAATGCTGCGATTTCACAAAATCGGCCACCCATTCCTCCATCTTATAGTCCCTTATTTTGTCGGACGTGTACACCACCGCGTTCTTCTGCAGGAGTTTGGCAAGGCGCGATCTTCCATCCACGTTCTTGCCTTTGTAGCAAATGATCAGGATAGTGCTTTCGAGGGGCTTTTCTATATAATGTTCCAGCTTGTCTATGTCTTTCAGATGCTGGGCTTCTTTGAGCAGCACCATCTGCTTGTCGGCAAACATCGGATAACGCATACAGGCATTGACAAGGTCACTCCACGGAGTATCACGGCCATAACAGACCGTTTTGTTGAAAGCCGCTTCCGCTTCAGGTATGAGTTTGTGCTCGGCGTAATCGGCAAGTTTGTCTATGAAGTAATCTTCCTCTCCCTGCAGCCAGTAAACAGGTTTGAACGCCCTGTTCTTCCAGTCCATTAAAATTTTTTCCGCCGACATAGGCCAAAAATAAGCCAAGAGCGCAAAATAAAATTTGAAATGGCTATTTTAACGGCGGATTTGATGAACGTAGCTATAACCCGGGGCATCCCCTTTGCGGCATTATGAAAAACAAATTCCTCTACCAGCTGCTTTCTGGTGTTTCCCAGGTGATGGTGCCGCTGTTATCGTATCCCTATGTAAGCAGGATACTTGGTCCGGAAAGACTGGGGAAGATCAACTACGTGGATTTCCTGACGCAGATGTTCATCATTTTCGCTTCTTTTGGCATTCCGTATTATGCCATCCGCGAAGTGGCGGTTGTGCGGAACGAACCGGAAAAACGTTCGAAACTAGTCGCGGAGCTCGTTCTCCTTCATCTGGCCTTCTCGCTGACGGCACTGTTCGTATTTGTGCTGTCTACTTCTGCGAACTGGGTGGAACAGCGTACGCTTTATCTGCTGGCAACGGCAAACATCCTGTTCAGCACATTCACGGTCGACTGGTACCTCCAGGGAACCGAAGCTTTCGGAGCTGCGGCAGTCCGCTACTTTCTGGTTCGCGCCGGAGTACTCATAGCCATTTTCCTGCTGGTGCACCGGGAGACTGATGATACGCTTTATTTCACCATCCATTCCCTGGGGTTCATGGCCATTGCGCTTTGGAACAGCCGAAAAATGTTCGGTGAAAACAGGTTTTCCGGGTACAGGATCGAACTGAAAAGACACCTGCGCCCCCTCGCCCACTTTTTCCTGACATCATCGGCAATCACCCTTTACATTTATTTCGATACAGTTTTGCTGCAACACTTCACCCGAAGCGATCTTCAGGTCGGATATTACACCACTGCGGTGAAACTGGTCAAGATATTCCTGATAGGACTGCTGGCCATCGGCACGGTACTGATGCCCCGCATCTCCTTTCTGGTGAGTACAGGCAAGCAGGAAGAAGCCGGCAAGCAGTTGCAGAAGAATCTGGAATTCCTGGTGGTTAGCGGGCTGCCGGTAAGCATCGGGCTGCTTGCGCTGGCTCCGGAAACCATCCGGGTGGTTGTTGGCGACAAATTCATTCCGGCCACAACCCTTATCCGGATTCTTTCCTTCATTCCTTTCGTAATTGCACTGGGCAATCTCTATTGCTTTCAGATCCTTGTGCCGTTCAAAAAAGAAAAAAACCTTTTGCTGCTGGTAAGTATGGGCTGCCTGCTGAGCATAGGGCTAAACCTGCTGCTGATACCACGGATGGGTGCTTCAGGTTCAGCCTGGGCCAACATCATCACCGAATCGGCCATTGCCCTCTTTGCAGGAATCCAGGCAGCAAGATGCATCCAACTCAAATTTCCGCTGAAGCTGATACTGGGGTGCACTGCTTGCTGCCTTCCATTTTTCCCCATCATTTCCGGCCTGCGGCATATTACAGAGAGCCCCTTTTCCATTTTTGTTTTGGCGGTGGCCGGTTGCGCCGCGTCCTATTTTCTTTTGCTGAAAAGAATTACAGGGAGCCGGCTTGTGGAAGAAGCCCGACAAAGCATTACCGGCTTCTTCTCAACCACTTCAGATTGAATTCAGTGCGAAAGGAGTTTCCGGTAAACTGCAAGATGCTGTTCACCGATACGGGTGGGGTTGAAAAGTGCGGCGGATGCCAGAGCGATTTCCTGCCGGTTGAAACGCGCATACTCTTTGACCATCCGTTCCATTGCCTTGGCCAGCGCTTCCACATCCCCCGAAGCTACCAGCATACCGTTGGAATCATTGATAATTTCTGTTACACCGCCTACGTCGGAGCACACCACCGGAAGTCCGGAACACAGTGCTTCAAGCACCACACAGGGCAGATTTTCAAACCGGCTGAACATCACCAGGGCATGCGCCTCACGCATTTTTTCCGCTACGGATCCGAGCGGCATTTCCGGCGCTGTAAAAACATTTTCGACAAGCCCGAGCGCCCGTATCTTTTCGTTCAGTTGGGGTGCCACACCGCCTGCAAGCAGGCATTCGAACAAAATGCCCTTCCGACAAAGCAGAGCGCAGGCTTCGATAATTCCTTCAGGATTCTTTTGGCTGTTGAGGTAAGAAAAATGGACGAAGCGGAAGACTCCTGCGGGCCG
>JBIIDU010000254.1:0-3682 GCA_044238165.1 Ferruginibacter sp.
GGCGAAGTGCTGGAAACCGGAGGTGGACTGATGAAAGCCGCTCACCTGCTCGAAGATGAAGCACCTTTCCTGACATTGAATGTTGACATCCTCACCGATCTGGATATCGGCGCCCTGCTGGCCTTTCACCGCACACACCGGCCGCTCATCAGCTTCGGGGTGAGCAACCGCCCCTCTTCACGAAATTTTCTGATGGATGCCGATAACCGCTTGTGCGGCTGGGCCAACTACCAGACCGGCGAACGGAAAATTGCCGTTGACCATAACCCGCTTTTTCCCAAAGCCTACAGCTGTGTAGCCGTTTTTGAACAACGGGTATTTTCGTGTATACGGCAGCGTGGCAAATTCTCCCTGACGGAAACCTATCTCGACCTGGCCGCGGAACACCTGATTATGGGATTCGAGCATTCCGGCGAGCAATTGGTGGATGTAGGCCGGCCTGAAAGTGTTGCTGTGGCAGAAAAATATTTTCAATAAGGCGGTTCAACCCTCTACCAGAAATACATACACTTCCCTGGGACCATGTACACCGGTCACCAGTGTTTTTTCGATATCGGCCGTGCGGCTGGGACCGGAAGCAAAACAGATAAACGAGGGCAGGCCGGATCCGTATTTTTCCCTGAGCGATACCAAAGCGTCGCGCACTTCATAAACCAGCTGGCCTGTGTAGGCGATGCAAATATGTACAGGCGCATAGACACTTGCGGTGCGGCCATCGGTATCGGCTGCGCTCAGCACAATGCTTCCGGTTCGGGCTACGAGGTATTCGCAGGCCGTTATGGCGGCGTCACAACTTTCAATGCTGATGGTATTGCTGAAGGCATTCTGCCATCGGGGCGTGCTGCAATAGATCTTGGTCCATTCCCGGGCTTCGATCAGTTTGCGGACATCGCTTTCGAGCTGCTTTTCGTTTTCGCAGTAGACGAACTTGCCCTGCAATTCGGTGAATGTGGTGGCAAACTGCACCGACAGATCCTCTTCCGCCGGAGGGAAAAGGTCGGAGCTGCCCTCATGCTGGGGGAAGGGAACAGGTACCGGGGAACTGAGCCCCTGACGTATCTTCTTCAACACTCTTTCCTTTGCGGTCTGGGCCATGACAATTCCTGTTAATCCTGAGCAGGAGGGGTTTCTGCAGGCGGGTTATTTTCGGCCGGATGAGGGGCAGCCACTTCATGCACATCGAGGGCCTTTTTTTCCTCGAAAGGCCTTTTGCCGATAAGGGCCTCCACATCGCTTTTGAATAATACTTCCTTACGAAGCAGCTCCTGAGCGAGTTTCTCCACATCGGTTTTTTTCTCCGTAAGCAGATGCAGGGTGCGGGTGTATGCCTGATCAATCAGCTTCCGTACTTCCTCATCAATCATTTTTCCGGTTTCTTCGCTGAAGGGCTTGGTGAATGTGTTTTCCTGCTGCGGATCGTAGTAGCTGATATTGCCCACCTTGTCATTCATACCGTAGACAGTGATCATGCTGTAGGCGATGCGGGTAATCTGCTGCAGGTCGTTGCTGGCGCCGGTGCTGATTTTGCCGAAGAAGATCTCTTCGCTGGCGCGGCCGCCGAGGGTCATGCAGATCTGGTCCATCAACTGGTCGGTATTGTAGAGGTATTGCTCCTTCGGTGTGTATTGCGCATATCCCAATGCAGCGGTTCCCCTTGGCACCACAGTCACTTTTAGAAGCGGATAAGCATGTTCGAGGAACCAGCCGCAGACGGCGTGGCCTGCCTCGTGGTAGGCGATGATCTGCTTTTCTTCGGGAGAGATGATCTTATTCTTTTTCTCCAGTCCGCCGATGACCCGGTCGATGGCATCCTGAAAATCGGACATATCCACAGCCTCCTTGTTTTTACGTGCGGCAATCAGGGCCGCCTCGTTGCACACGTTGGCAATATCGGCTCCGGCGAAACCGGGAGTCTGTTCGGCCAGTTTGTGGATGTCGAGCGAAGAGGAGATCTTGATAGGAGCAAGGTGCACTTTGAATATGGCTTCGCGGCCCACCAGATCGGGTTTGTCGATGCTGATCTGCCGGTCGAAGCGTCCCGGACGCAGCAGGGCGCTGTCGAGCACATCGGGCCTGTTAGTGGCGGCAAGGATGATGATACCCAAGTCGGTACCGAAACCATCCATTTCCACCAGCAGCTGGTTGAGCGTATTCTCCCGCTCGTCGTTGCTCATCATCACATTTTTGCCCCGGGCTCTTCCGATGGCATCAATCTCGTCGATGAATATGATACAGGGGGCTTTTTCGCGGGCCTGTTTGAACAGGTCACGTACCCTGCTGGCGCCCACACCTACGAACATCTCCACAAAATCGCTGCCGCTCAGGCTGAAGAAAGGCACCTGTGCCTCGCCGGCTACGGCCTTGGCCAGGAGGGTTTTTCCGGTACCGGGCGGACCGATCAGCAGGGCGCCCTTGGGTATCTTACCACCGAGTGCGGTATATTTTTTGGGATTTTTGAGGAAATCAACAATCTCCATCACTTCCACTTTGGCTTCGTCGAGCCCGGCCACATCGCCGAAATTGATATTGACCTTGGAGGCCTTGTCAAACAAGGTAGCTTTTGATTTACCAATGTTGAAGATGCCGCCCGGACCGCCACCGGAACCGCCGGGGCCGCCGACTTTCCGCATCATCAGCATGAAGAGCAGGCCGATGAGCAGGATGGGGAGCAGGGTGGTCACAATCTGGCTGAACATTTCCCCTTCTTCCTCAGGAGAGTCGGGAACCTGAACAACCGTAGGATTGTCCTTATAGAAGGCACTCATCTGCTCCGCAAATGTCTTATCCTCCACAATGCTGAAATAGAGTTTGGGTTCGGGAACCTTGCCTGCAATCTCGTATTTCTGGGGCTCCAGGATTTTTTTGTAGAAATCGGCATTTTTGACCAGCGCGTCTTTTTTGAGGAAGATGCGTACAATCTTCTTGTTGCGGATGGTTTTTATTTTCTCCACGTCACCGAGCTTGAGCATTTCGGTGAACTTGAGCTGGTCGGTTTCCACCCCGCCTCCGGTAACTCCCCTGAAAAAGTTGTACCCGATCAGCAGCAGGAAAGTGATTCCATAGATCCAGTAGATGTTGATTTTTGGCTTCTTCTTGGGGTCGTTTTCCTCTCCGAAAGGGTTCAGGTTTTTGTTTCCCTTCCGGCGGATGTCGTTTTGATCGTCTTGCATAAACTGGAATGTCTTCTTTAATGAGGTGATAATCGGCCGTGGTGTTTCAGTCAAGATGTTCCGTCTGGGGAGCATCGTTCCACATCTCCTCCAGGCGGTAAAACTTCCTGGGCTCGGGAAGCATGACATGCACGACCACGTTCACATAATCAATCAATATCCACTGCTGCGCCTGTCGTCCTTCATGCCGGTAAGGAAGTTCCCCACACTCTTTCTTCACCAGTTCCTCCACATATCCGGCAATGGCCATCAACTGGGTATTGTTGGTGGCTTCGCAAATGATGAAAAAATCGGAAACAGCTTCAGGAATTTTCCGCAGATCGAGACTGACGATATGCTCTCCTTTCTTCTGCTGGATGGCCCGGACGATGGTTTTGAAAATCTTGCTGTTTCGTGTGAGCCGTGTTGACGGTTTTTTTTTGCGCTGGGCCAGTACGGTGAGGTTATCCAAATTGCGTATTTGTTTTTCTGTTTTTTGTCCGGGCTTTTCAGCGGATGAGGCCCGGAACAAT
>JBIIDU010000255.1:0-3677 GCA_044238165.1 Ferruginibacter sp.
AAGCCACTCCAAAACGGGTATCGAAGAGCCCCATCTTAACGAAATAGTCGCGCCGCAAGATAGTACCGGTCGGTCCAACACTCAAGTGAGGCTTGTTGAAAAAATGCTCCCTGATGATTTGCTCGGTCGGCCAAAGCACCGGCTCAACTGATTGAACAGGGAATGGACTATAGGTTGCCCAGCCTGCGGTTGGATGCGAAAGCATGGCATCAACGCAATACTCCAGCCCCCAGTCTAAAATCCGGTCATCCGAGTCAAGGTACTTGATGAACTCGCCACTGGCGTAGGACGCAGCCTTGTTTCGGTTAGGATAGTCACCAAGATTCAGTTCATTGACATATACTTTAATCCGGGAATCCTGTTCGGCGAATTTCCGGGCAATTGCAACGGTGTCGTCGGATGAACGATCATCCACTACAATCAATTCCCAATGCGTATAGGTCGATTGCAGTACGCTTTCAATAGCTTCGGAAATAAAATCAGCACGGTTGTAAGCGGTCATCAGCACGCTCACCAGCGGACGCTGTCTAGAAAATTCAGTGGCTTGTTCCGACATAGATTGAGTTGTCGTTTCTATCTACGAACTGTTTCCGTACGAATCGATATGGGATGAGCCCTTTGAGAAGCTGACGAAGGTTCAGATCTGATTCGCGGTATATGACAAAGGCTGTTTTGAGTCGCCATTTGCGGAAGGCAATACTGAGAATGTCGCGGGCATGTTTCCACTGTAGCCTTTTGATGATATGTTTGACATCTTTCTTTTCAAGCGGACAATCAGGTGCCATCAGCGATTTCATGTAAACCGGATAAGCTTTTCGTACATAAGAACCGAAACGGGTTCCCCGGTAAAACTCCTGCCCTGTATGCCTTCGCCATACCACAAGACCCGGGCGGATTTTTACCATGGGATATTTCGATACAATCCGAAGCCACAATTCCGTATCGCCCACATAGCGGTTTTGTCCAAATCCCCCCATTTCTTTAAGCACTTCCTTTTTGAGAATTGCGCCGGTGGGGCCATAGCGAAGCGTGCCGTATCCGAAATAATGTTCGAGATAGGCCTGTTCCGGTGTGATCAGCTCGGGGCATTTGCGTACATCGTTAAGTTCGTTGGCAATTTGCGACAAGCCCAGCAGAGCTCCAGGATATTGCTGCATGGCCTGTACCATGATTTTGAGCGCATCGGGAGAAATTATATCGTCGGAGTCAACGTACTTTACATACGTTCCTCTTGCATAAGATGCAGCCAAATCTCTGTTAGGGAAATCGCCTAGTTGGGACTCATTACGATATAAACGAATCCTCGGATCGCGGGCAGCAAAGTCCTGTTCAATACGGTAGGTATTGTCGCTTGAACAATCATCGCAAATGATGAATTCGAAATCGGTAAAAGTGGAAGACAGCACGCTTTGGATGGCTTCGGCCACATACTTCTCCCGGTTATAAGAAGTCATGATGACGCTGAGCAAAATCTGTGTTGAGGACGACAAGGTGCTTTTTGAGAAAATTACAATTCAGATAATATTCGAGGCCGATTAGGACGAAAACAAGTACCAGCTACATTCTAAGCAGAAAATCGTCATGCCTGCGGGTTCATCGTGCGCCGGCCCTCCGGTTCGATTGATTGGAACAGTTCCGGATGGCCCGGGTTATGACATTGGGAATCCAGGGTTGGTCGAGACGGGATCCGTAAACACGACGTGCCGAACGCCCGGCTGCTGGCATAGCCTGCAACTCACGGTAAACCTGCTCCACAGCCCGGGTGTTTATTTCCGGATCGAAAAGCTCATTGGCTGTTTTGATACATCGCTGGCCGATATGAGAGAACAAATTACCTTCAGCGGACAGCAGAGCTATCCTTCCTGCAAAACCTCCGGCATCATTATCCGGAATCCGGAATCCTGTTTCACCTTCAACAACAAGTTCGCGGATTCCGCCAGGCAGGTCATTCACAATAGGAACCACGCCCGCTTTCATTGCTTCAATCAGCGAAACCGGCATCCCTTCTGCCCGTGAGGGAAGCACATAATAATCCATCCCCGATAACATTGCAGTCAATTCATCATTCGGCAACTGTCCGTAAGCTTTTACAACAGCGGTTTCGGGCCAGGGCAAACTTCGGCTCTCATCATCGCTTACCCCTACCAGATGCCAGTTCATGATCAGACCCTGCCTCTGAAGTTTGCAATCGATTTCAGCTAAAAGAGGAAAACCCTTTTCGGCAGTTGGTCGGCCAATGAATATGATTTGATGCCTGTTCGTCCATTCATTGCGGAATACCAAATCCGGAACAGGAAAACGCAGGTACCGTATGTCACTTGACCGGCCTGGCATGCGGGCAACCATTCCATCGGCAATTGGGGAAGCCACGGCAATAAACCGGTCAATGGCATCAGAATGACGATTAGCCAGATCGTAGTAATAGTCATAATCCCCGTGCGCGAACATGACCACCCGGTTGGATAGGCCAAGTGTGCTTATCATTCCCAATTCAAGCCAGTCGTGCGCAACCAGAATGGCATTTTCATCATTCACTAATTGGGCAAGTTGTCTGGCAGTATGATGAAAATTCCAGTTCGGGTAGTATTCAAAAAGATGCTCGGAAGCCGCACCCATCAGCCGCGGCAACTCAAATTCGGGATAGGTTTGCCGGTTGATGGTGTAGATGACGCGGTTCTCCCATTGTGCTGCATCACTGAAGCGAAGAAGATTCCTTATGACCGACAAAACTCCCCCACCCGACCCGTTGTGGAAATGTATGATTTTGGCAGGGCGCATCAGTTTACAGAACAAACAGAACGGTAAAAATCCAATTGCTTTGTAATTAGGCCCGGAAGTTTCTCAGCTACCAAAAAAGTATTCCGGGCATTATGGGAAATACGTATCCGCGACTCTTGATCCTCAATCAGTTTCCGAATGGCGCTTTCAATAGAGTGGGACCGGAAGGGATCGACCAATAATCCGGTGAAATTGTTTTCAATCATTTCGGCCATTCCGCCCTCTGTACTTCCCACAACAGCCTTGCCTGAAGCCATGGCTTCCGCACAGGTATAGGAAAAGCTTTCAAACAAACTAGGCAACAGTACAATCTCGCATGGAATCAAGGCCGCTGGCAGATCTGCGTAGTTCATTCCGCCCATGAATTCAACCCGGCCAGCTACGGTACTGAGCTCTTGCTCCATCCATTTCCGCATGCTTCCCTTGCCTGTCGGGTCGGGGCCATCTTCACCAATCAGCCGGAATTGCCATTCCGGAAAATCATTCAACACCCGCTTCATGGCCCGGGTGGCATTGACCAGACCTTTCAGCACATTCAGACGTCCGAGAAAAACAATCCGCCGATAAGGAGTTCCCGGTTCTATCGGAATCTTCAGCCACTCTTGCCCGGGAATAAAAAGATTGGGCAGTATCCTGATTTTTTCGGACTTGATATGCCAGTTTTTGACAACCCATTTTTTCATTGGTCCGGATGGCGCAGTGAGGTGGTCGGCCAGTAACGTAAACTGGTAATCGGAATCCTTGCGCGGCTGATATTTACGCCAATAGCCCGGATCCCACCTGAGCCTTTTCAAGGCACCCAGAAAAAAACGCAGTTTGGCATGCCAGGGTACATAATATTTTTTCAGACTTTCCACCAGATGGTCGGGGGCATGCATACGCACAATCAGGGTCAAGTC
>JBIIDU010000046.1:0-12941 GCA_044238165.1 Ferruginibacter sp.
GCATACCGTAACCCGCTGCCAGACAGCGGGTGGCAAGTGTGCCCTGGGGAATCAGTTCTACCTCGAGCTCCCCGCTCAGCAACTGTCGTTCGAATTCGGCATTTTCGCCCACATAGGAGGAAATCATCTTTTTGACCTGCCGGTTTTTCAGCAATAGCCCGATACCGAAATCATCCACACCGGCATTATTGGAAATACAGGTGAGGCCGGTAATTCCCATCTGCACAAGGGCAGCAATGCAGTTTTCCGGAATGCCGCAAAGTCCGAAGCCGCCCAGCATAAGGGTTGCGCCGTTGCCTATATCATTGAGCGCTTCCCTGGCACCATTGTAAACCTTGTTCATAGTATCAGTTTCGAAATGTGAAACTACTCATTTTGACTTAATTACCGGCATCGGGAATATCTGACAGCCTTGAATTGCTGTCAAATGTATTGGGGCAGTTTTGCTATATTTACCCGTCGAAATGTATAAGATACTTCGCATCCACAACCGAATGATCATTGGCGGTCCTTCACACAATGTGACGCTGCTATCGGCATTTCTGTCTCCCGAATTTGAAACCAAACTGCTGGTGGGCAGGAAAGACCCCACAGAAAAAGACGCTTCCTACATTGCCGACCAACTCGGGCTTTTCCCGATTGAGATTTCTGAAATGCGGAGAACGGTGATGCCCGTTTTCGATCTGATCGCCTATTTCAAGATAAAAAAAATCATCCGTGAATTCAAGCCCGACATTGTGCATACCCACGCCTCCAAGTCGGGAGCCATCGGACGGCTTGCGGCAAGGGCCTGCAAGGTGCCCCTGGTGGTCCATACCTTCCACGGCCATGTGTTCCATTCCTACTTCAACAAATTCCTTTCGGATATTGTAATTCGCATGGAGCGCTATCTCGCTAAAAAAACCGATGCCATCGTGGCCATCAGCGAATCGCAGAAATATGAACTTTCGTCCGTGTACAGGATTGCGCCTGCGGAAAAGATCCACGTCATACCGCTCGGCTTCAATCTCGACAAATTTTCGAGGGACCAGGACACCAAACGCATCATCTTCCGGAACAAATACGGTTTCGGAGCCGACGATATGCTGATCGGTATCATCGGCAGAATCGTGGCCATCAAAAATCACGACATGTTTCTGGAAGTGGCCGCCCGTGTGAAAGCGTCTTGCCCGGAAAAAAAGATCCGGTTCGTCATCATCGGCGATGGCGATATGCGCCCCCAGGTGGAAAAAAAAGCCGGTGAACTCGGTCTTTCCTACTCCTATTTCATCACCCACCCCGGCGATCAAACCGATGTGGTCGTGACTTCCTGGGAAACGGAAATCGATCAGGCACTGGCCGGGCTGGACATCGTGCTGCTCACCTCCAACAACGAAGGCACTCCGGTTTCGCTGATTGAAGCACAAAGCGCCGGAAAGCCCGTCGTTTCCACCGATGTGGGCGGGGTGGAAGACATCGTTTCACACGGCTCATCGGGATACATCACTCCTGTAAATGATGTGACAGGCTTTTCGGCATATGTTGTTGAACTTATCCGGAACGAAGGCCTCAGAAAAAGCATGGGTGAAGCCGGGCACAGCAACGTCATCCGGAAATTTTCCCGTCAACGGCTCGTCCGCGACATGAAACAACTGTATCTGGGTTTTCTGGAAAAAGAGAAAACACCCGGGGGCGGACGCCACGTCTCCATTCAAACCATTGCCGAAAACTGAAACCATGCAATCCGACCAGCCCGTCCATTACTCCGGCTATCTGCAACTCGACAACATCCTGAATGCACAGCAACCCGAAAGTCATAAGCCGGGAGTGACACCTGCCCATGACGAAATGCTCTTCATCATCATCCATCAGGCCTATGAACTATGGTTCAAGCAGATCATCTGGGAACTGGAATCGGTCATCACCATTCTGAGCAAGCCCACCCTCAACGACAATACATCCGATCTGCAAACCATCGTACACCGGCTTTCGCGGGTGAACTCCATCCTGAAATTGCTGGTACACCAGATGGACGTAATGGAAACAATGACCCCGATGGACTTCCTGGAGTTCAGGGACCTCCTCCGTCCCGCCTCGGGTTTCCAGAGCTGGCAATTCAAAAAAATTGAAGCGCTGCTAGGGCTTCGCTTCGAAGGGCGGCATGCCCAGCATTACTACACATCACAACTCAACGCCGGTGAACTGGAAACGGTAAAAAATGCAGAGCGGAGCAGTTCGCTGACCGAATTGGTCAACCGCTGGTTGGAACGGATGCCTTTCATGGAAGATCCTGCATTCGGGCAACCGGATAACGATTCCGGGAAAGGCTCGAAGATCTCCCCTTTCTGGAATCTGTATGCGGATGTTTACAACTCCACACTGGCAGATGCGGAAAAAGAAAATGCAGCGGCATTCCAAAGAATATTCGAGGAAGAAATCCCCGACTCCAACCGTCACTTCAGTCCGAAAGCATGCAGGGCGGCACTTTTCATCATGCTATACCGGGGGTACCCCGTTCTGCAACAGCCGTTTCAGTTGCTGGAACTTCTTCTGGAAACCGACAATGAGCTTGCAAACTGGCGCTTCAGGCATTATGGCATGGTGCAAAAAATGATTGGCACCCGGATAGGTACCGGAGGAAGCACCGGCGGCGAATACCTTAAAGGTGCCATGGACAAACACTATATTTTCCGGGAACTCGCCCAACTCAGCAGTTTTCTCATAGACCGGAGCCGCCTGCCCGATTTGCCCACCGCACTGACCGGAAAGCTCGGTTATCATTTCTGACAAAGCCTGCGGTTCAATAGATATTTACTTCTGTTTCCAGTTGCACACCGAATTTGCGGAATACGGAAGCAATAATCTCGTTTGCCAAATCCCGGATTTCCGAACCTCTAGCCCTTCCGTAATTCACCAGCACCAGTGCCTGTTTATCATGACATCCTGCATCGCCGCGTCGATAGCCCCGCCATCCGCACTGCTCGATCAGCCATGCCGCTGCCAGTTTGAACTTTTCGTCCGGTGCGGGAAAACTGACTACATCGGGAAAGGCAGAACTTATCTGCCCGAATTGCTGTTGGTCCACCACCGGATTTTTGAAAAAACTGCCCGCATTGCCGATTACCGAAGGGTCGGGAAGTTTGGAAGAGCGGATATTGATGACAGCCCGGGCGATGGCTTTGATGCTGAGTTCTTTTACAGCCATACGCTCGAGCTCCTGCCGGATTGGTCCGTATTCAATATGGAAAACCGGTTTTTTCCTCAACCGGAATGTTACGGATGTGATGATGAACTGATTACGGTAACGCGACTTGAAAACACTTTCCCGATAGCCGAAGACACAATCGGCCGCATGGAACGTATGCAGCGACTTGTCACCGATATGCACAGCTTCCAGAGAATCAAAAATGTCTTTCAGTTCCACGCCATACGCCCCAATGTTCTGGATGGGTGAGGCACCTGCGTTTCCGGGAATCAGGGAAAGATTCTCCATACCCCCATATCCTTTCTCCACACAAAAACAAACCAACGCATGCCAGTTTTCCCCTGCCCCTGCCCTGACCCGCACAAATTCATCATCGGAATCAATGACCTCTATCCCGCGAATCTCATTCTTGAGTACGACACCTTCCACGTTACGGGTAAAGAGGATGTTGCTGCCGCCTCCCAGCACCAGCAGCTTTTCAGCAATGGGCGTATCCATCAGCTCCAATACCGAATCGACTGAAGCGCAACGGACAAGATGGGAAGCGGTCGCATCCATGCCGAAAGTATTGAAGTTCCGGAGGGAGACCTGATGTTCTATTTGCATTTTGTTATTCTTGGATTTATTTTTTCATACCGGATCAACATCGGCAATCAGTTGCACGCCGCTGAAACGTTTTTCTGCATGCAGCAGGTTGAACTGAGCGGCAATCATTTGTTTCTCCTGACTGTTTGCGGGCAAACCAGGAGAAAGCTTGAGCTGAAGCTCCATCAGGTAACGGTTGCGGACGCGGTTCACATAGGGAGCCGCCGGCCCCATCACCCTATCGGGAAGCAGGGTGGCCAGCATGTTGCCGAGCTTTTCAGCCGCTTCCTGTGCTATTTCTTTCGAAGGGTGCCGGAGCGTTATTTTCAGTAGGCGGCAGTAGGGAGGGTAGTTGAACTGTTTCCGGTTTTCAAGTTCAAACACAAAAAAGGACTTGTAATCGTGCTGCAGCAAAAAAAGGATGACCGGATGCTGGAGGCGGGTGCCCTGGATCAACACGCGCCCACCTGCGTCTTTCCTGCCCGCCCTGCCGCTCACCTGTTCCATCAGCTGAAAGGCGCGTTCGTTTACCCGAAAATCGGTAAAACCCAGGAGGCCATCCGCATCCAGTATCCCTACCAGCTGCACTTTGTCGAAGTCAAGCCCCTTTACCACCATCTGTGTACCTATCAGCACATCAATCCGGTGCTGTTCAAAAAGTTTCAGCAGGTTGTCGTGCGCCGATTTGCCCCGGATGGAATCAACATCCATACGGGCCACTTTGACAGCAGGAAAATCCTGTTCGATGATCTCCTCTATTTTTTCGGTTCCAAAATTCTTTTCAAGCCAGTTCACGGAGCCGCAGGCAGGGCATTCCACAATACGGGGATAGCTTGCCCCGCAATAATGGCAATGAAGTTTGTTAGAATACTTGTGTAAGGTAAGGGTCACATCACAATCATGGCACTGGGGCAAATGGCCACACGTACCGCAGATGAGATAGGGCGCATAACCGCGACGGTTCTGGAAGAGGATGGCCTGGCGGTTCTCCGCAATTGTTTTGGACAATGCCTCCCGCAATTGGGGCGACAACATCACCCTTCCTTTCTGCACCACCTGCCGCGTATCGACCAATTCAATTGCAGGCAATTCCAAACCGCCGTAACGTTCATTCAGCTCAACGAGCCCGTATTTGCCACGCCGGGCATTATAATAGGATTCCAACGAAGGCGTGGCGCTGCCCAGCAACACATGGGCACCGAAAAGCGATGCATAATATATGGCCGTATCCCGGGCATGGTAGCGGGGAGCAGGATCCTGCTGTTTGTAAGAGCTGTCATGTTCCTCATCAACAATGATGAGGCCGAGGTCACGGAAGGGCAGAAAGAGTGCGCTCCGGGCACCCAGTACAATCTTGATTTCTCCCGACTGGATTTTTTTCCAGAGTTCTACCCGCTCATTATTGTTGAACTTAGAATGATAGATGGCAATATGTCCGCCGAAATGCTGCTGCAAGCGTCGGATCATTTGTGCGGTAAGGGCGATTTCCGGCAGCAGATAAAGCACCTGACGCTGCTCGTTAAAATACTCCTCCATGATTTTCACGTAAATCTGCGTCTTCCCGCTTCCGGTTACGCCATGCAGGAGGCAGACGGTCCGTGACTGCAATTCCTTTCTTACTTGATTCAAGGCTAGTTGCTGGGCGGTGGTAAGAGAAAAACCGGTCTCTATATATTTTGGGAGTTGCCGGATCCGGTCCACCTGGCGTTTCTCCTGCACCAGTATATTTTTATCAATCAGCCCTTTCAGTGCCGAAGGCCCCGCACCCGACTTTTCTAGGAGTGCTTTCTGTGTCACTTCGCCGGTCGTTTTACTGAAGTGCAGGTAACTGAGCAGCAGTTCCATCTGCCCGGGCGCCCGCTTCCAGTTGTTGAGCAGTCCGGCAAGCGCTTCCTCTGTAGCATAATCCGGATGCAGTACCAGACAGGTTTCGGTTTTGGGCTTGTACTTTTGCCCGAGCGACTCCCAGACAATACATACCTGCTTTTCAATCAGTTTTTTGATGACGGGATAAACATGGTGGGCATCGAGCAGTTGCTGTACTTCACGGAGATGGAGCTGCTTCCTTATTTCAAGCGCTTCTGCAATCAGATACTCGTTGTTCGAAAGTGCCGAGTAATCTGAGCCGAATTCTTCATTATACAGCAAAATGGTATCGCTGCTGATTTTGAAATGCGCAGGCAGGCCGGCGAGCATCACTTCTCCTTCCGAGCACATATAGTAGTTGCTGATCCAGTTCCACAACCGGAGTTGTTCCGGGTAAAGCAAGGGAGTATCATCCAGAACGTTGATGATGGCTTTTGTAGGATGCGGAGGTTTCTGACTGCTCAGCGATTTCACGATTCCCGCATATCGCTTCTGCCTGCCGAACTCCACCTCCACACGGCAGCCGGGGCTCAGCTTTCCGCCCAACATTTCCGGCACCGCATAGGTATAGGTCTTCGGTACTGCAAGAGGCAGAATCACCTCGGCATAGGTGTCGGTGGTGGCAGGGAAGAGACCGGAATTATGGGTTGTGTTGTCGGACATCAGTTTCAGCCGATAAATATAAGGCGGATAATTTTCGGAATCAGGAAGGGTATCTGTATTTGATTCAGGCTGCATCCTGAGGAGGATCGTCCTGCCGTATCCAACCGGCGTCGTAATGCAGCAGCCGTTCTTCCATCCTATCAAAAACCTTTCGGCGCAGCAGGGGCAGGTCTTGCAGCGTGTATCCCTGCACCGGAATTTCTTCAAGAAAAACCGCACGGCATCTGCCGGGGGTGAGTGAAAGCACACTGGAATAGTGCATCCGGTCGAAGTTGTCGAGAAAAAGCAGGGGTTTGACAGGTGTCTGGGTTTCGATGGCCACCCGGAACGCGCCATCATAAAAATCCTTCAAAGGCTTGCCGGTGGTATTGAATGTTCCTTCCGGAGCAATCACCACAGAAATGCCGGCATCGATTGTCCTTTTGAGTTCGACCAGGCTATGCGCACGCTTCTCGGCGCTGCTTCGGTCTACAGCCACCACGGCGTGACGGTAGAGGTAGCCAAAAAACGGAACCGCGGAAAGATCGGAACGCGCCAGTACCCGGAAATGCTGCTTCGGGATGGAACGCATCAGGGCCGGAATATCCATGTACGAAATATGATTGAAAACGAATACATAGGTCCGTGTAGGATCGTGGGGTACTTCATACTGCGCAGCATAACGAATTCCCCAAAGAGGCATCAGGCAGCGGGACCAGAGACGGCACAGATTGTATATTATATGTCCTCCCCGATCCTTTCCGAGAAAGGAAGCGGCCACAACCACCGGGAAAATCAGAAGCAAAAAACCGGTAAACAGCAAAAAAGCATAAATAAAAAAAAGAATGCGTACGGGTAAAAAGCTGAGCGGCATCGGGCATAATGTTGTGGCTGAAACCGGATTACGGGGTCAAAAGGACGCAAAAAGGGTGAAGTTAGCCCGAATCACCTAAAAAAAGCGAGACAGGAGGGGGATTTTCAGGATTTTGGCCTACCTTCGCCGTCCAAAAAAACAGCAGCCATGTTAGCAATTGTGAAAATCGCCGGTCAGCAATTCAAAGTGAAAGCCGGAGACAGTTTGTATGTTCCCCATATCGGCGGTAACAACGGCGACCAGGTGGAATTTTCGGAAGTCCTGATGGTAGACAACAACGGTACCCTCTCCGTAGGACCCAGCGTAAAAGCCAAGGTAAAAGCCGAAATAGTTGACCATCTCGTTCAAGGCGACAAAGTAATCGCTTTCAAGATGAAAAGAAGGAAGGGTTTCCGGAAAAAGAGAGGGCATCGTACACAGTACACCAAAATCCAGGTAAAAGAAATCGTTTAACAACGAATTGCTTTTTTTACTGAAGGCGTGAAACTATTACACGGATTTCCTTCAGAAGCAAAACGATAACGTTACAAACCAAAAACAATGGCACATAAGAAAGGTGAAGGCTCGGTAAAAAACGGCCGCGACTCACAAAGCAAAAGACTCGGCGTAAAAATATTCGGAGGGCAGATGGCCCACTCGGGTAACATCATCGTAAGACAGCGGGGCACGGTATATCATCCCGGAAAAAATGTCGGTCTGGGAAAAGACTATACCATCTTTGCGCTCGCCGACGGAATGGTAGAATTTAAAAAAGGGAAGGGCGATAAAAGTTTCGTTTCCGTTCAGGCGGTAACTTCAGCCTCCTAAAAAAAAATAAAATTTTTTGGCAGTTTATAAAATGCTTTTTATTTTTAAGCATTATTTACTAACCATTAAATTTTAAAAACATGGCAACTGCAAAAAAAGCCGCTAAGAAAGCTGCTCCAAAAAAAGCCGCTAAGAAAGCTGCTCCGAAAGCCGCTCCTAAAAAAGCCGCTAAGAAAGCCGCTCCTAAAAAAGCTGCTAAGAAAGCCGCTCCTAAAAAAGCTGCTAAGAAGAAGTAAGTTTTCTCAGCGAAAACGTATAAAAGTCCCGGAATCCTCCGGGGCTTTTTTTTTACCCAAACCCAGCCCCATGGCGGGCTTCAGCCTTCCATACGACAAGGAACAAAAAAAAAATTCACAGCAGAGACGGTGCCGGATCGCTTGTGGTAAAATGCAAGGAGATCTCATGAGAGGCAAACCACGTAATTTTATCATCCGGAAATCGTGTAACAGGCAAGCGATTTTTACAACAGCAAGCGCTCATTTTTTATGCAAAGAGACATTCCTTTTTTTAAACGGGGCTAAATCCGAAAACAAAGCTGCTTTCCCAAAAAACCGGCTGCCTCCCTGAAAAAGACGAAAAATACGGGTGCCGACAAAAAAATAATTATGGAAAATTCCGCCCTGGCAGATCACTTTTCACTGCTCTCAAGACTGAGCGAGATTCATGGAGAGAACAGTTTCAAAGCGAAATCTTATGCCACTGCGTCGTTCAATATTGAGAAATTGCCAATGCCTCTGAACGGAATGCAGGAGCAGAAGATTGCCGCGCTTCAGGGAATCGGCGCATCTACTGCACAAAAAATCTCCGAACTGCTGCAAACCGGCCGTCTGGCCTCCCTCGATGCCTTGCTGCAGAAAACTCCCCAGGGCATTCTTGAAATGATGAACATCAAAGGAATCGGCCCAAAAAAAATTTCAGCCATCTGGAAAGAGATGGGTATAGAAACAATCGGGGAACTTCGTTATGCCTGTGAAGAAAACCGGCTCAAGGATTATAAAGGATTCGGAGAAAAGACACAGCAGACGATTCTTGAAAACATCACTTACTACCAGCAGCATCAGGGACACTTCCTCTATGCCCAGATTGAATCCTTCGCACTCGAACTTACGGAAAAGTTGCGGGCACTGCTTCCGGGGATGCGCCTCAAGCCGTGTGGTGCGATTGAAAGGCACCTCGAAACCATCGATGAACTGGAGTGGGTGACCGACACCCACCCCGATACAATCCGAAAAGTATTTTTAGGCATGGGCGGGTTCACGCCGCTGCAGCCGCAAGCACCCGACGAAAACAGCCTTCGGTTTCAGTGCGAGCCGGGTATCCGCATCAGGATCCATTACTCCGGAACAACATCCTACCCGGAACTCTGCTACAGGAAAAGTTGCTCACCGGAATTCGCATCTTTTTTCGAAAGCTGCTTTGGAAACAACCATCTGATAGCATCCGAAGATGCAGCGGATTTGTTTGCGGCTGCCGGGGTACCTTATATCCCACCCATTGCGCGGGAAGCCGATATCCTGGAAGATTTGTTGTCAGGAAAAGAACTGCCTGAGCATTTAACCCCCGAATCAATCCGCGGCATCATCCACTGCCACAGCAACTGGAGCGACGGGTCCGACCCGCTCGAAAAGATGGCCGAAGCCGCCAAAGAGAAAGGATATGACTATATGGTCATCAGTGACCACAGCAAAAGCGCCTTCTATGCGAACGGACTGCAGGAAGAGCGGATTGCGGCACAACACAGGCAAATTGATGAACTGAATGCCCGACTTACGCCGTTCCGGATTTTCAAAGGAATTGAATGCGACATCCTGAACGAGGGGCAGCTTGATTATTCGCCGGAAGTGCTGTGTACCTTCGAAGTGGTCATTGCCTCGATACACAGCAACCTGAGCATGACCGAGGATAAAGCCATGATGCGCCTGTTGCGCGCAATCGAAAACCCCTACACCACCATTCTGGGGCATATGACCGGTCGCCTCTTGCTGAGCAGGAAGGGTTACCCTGTCGACCACAGGCGCATCATCGATGCCTGTGCCGCAAATGGCGTGGCCATTGAACTGAATGCCAATCCCAGTCGGCTCGATATCGACTGGCGCCATATCCGTTATGCCCTCAGCAAGGGGGTGATGCTGTCGATCAATCCCGACGCCCACCATATTGCCGGATTCGAGGATACGCGGTACGGGGTTTTGGTAGCGCAAAAGGCCCTGCTGCAGGCATCCCAAAACCTTAGCAGCCATTCGCTTGCCGGGTTTGAGGCCTACCTGGAAAAAGCGCACCGAAAACGCCCCTGACCCCGCTGTGGCCAGGCCGTAATTCCGGGCATTATGGTGTAGATTTGCAGCACCGAATCCGCATGCAGTATCATACCGATCATAGTACCGTGCAACACGACGAAAGCAGGCAGGGAGAGGCTTTCCAACCCGCTTCATCTTCTTCCGGGGAAAATTTTTCCCGAAAATTCTATATTGAAAGTTACGGCTGCGCCATGAATTTCGCCGACAGCGAAGTAGTGGCTTCCATTCTGCAGGAATGCGGTTATGGTAGCACCCACACCCTGTCGGATGCCGATCTGATTTTGGTCAATACCTGTTCTATCCGGGAAAAGGCGGAAGCCACCGTTCGCAAACGGCTGGAGGATTTCAAACCGTTCAAACGGTCGCGACCTTCCATACTCGTGGGTGTTCTGGGATGCATGGCAGAACGGCTCCGTGAAAAACTGCTGGAAGAAGAGCAACTCGTGGACCTGGTCGTGGGGCCTGACGCCTACCGCACCCTTCCGTCCTTACTGGCAGAAGCCGACAGCGGCCAGAAAGCCGTTAATGTGCTGCTGAGCCGGGAGGAAACCTATGGCGATATAGCCCCTATCCGTCTGAACAGCAATGGAGTGAACGCCTTCGTCAGCATCATGCGCGGCTGTAACAACATGTGTTCTTTCTGCGTTGTACCCTTCACTCGGGGAAGGGAAAGAAGCCGGGACGCCGGCAGTATTGTGGCCGAGTGCCGTCAGCTCTTTGACCAGGGTTATCGGGAAGTGATACTGCTGGGGCAGAATGTGGACAGCTACTACTGGCAGGATCCGGCAAGCGCCCAGCCGGTGACCTTCGCCCTATTGCTTGAAAAAGTTGCGGCCATTGATCCGCAACTGAGGATCCGTTTCTCCACCTCACATCCCAAGGATATCACCGACGAAGTGCTGTTCGCAATTGCAAGGCACAAAAATATCTGCAACTATATCCACCTTCCGGTACAAAGCGGAAGCAACCGCATCCTTCAACTGATGAACCGCACCTATACCCGTGAGTGGTACCTGGCAAAGGTCAAACGCATTCGGGAAATACTTCCGGGCTGCGGACTCTCCACCGATATGATCTGTGGCTTTTGTACCGAAACAGAAGAAGACCATCTCGAATCGCTGAGCCTGATGGAAGCCTGCCGGTTCGACCTCGCCTATATGTATTTTTACAGCGAACGCCCCGGTACCCTTGCAGCGCGGAGGTTCGAGGACGATGTTCCCGAAACTGTCAAGAAAAGGCGGTTGAGTGAAATGATCGCACTGCACCGGCAACAATCGCTTCAAAGCATGCAGGCCGACGTTGGTAAAACATTTACCGTGCTTATTGAAGGCCACTCGAAAAAGAACAAGGAAGAACTCTGCGGACGTAATGACCAGAACAAGATGGTTGTTTTTCCCCGGTCCGGATTAGAAATCGGCTCCTATGCCGACATACGGATCGAGAGCTGTACTGCCGGAACGCTCATCGGCGTGTTGGCGAATCTTAGGGAATAAAAAGAAAATTCCGGAAATTTAACGAGCCAATAAATATTGATTATGAAAATTTTATCACCCCTATTTGCAATTTATCTCCTTGTATCCTGCAGCAAATCCTCCCCCGTATCCATGAAGCAGGATACCGAAGGGCCTGTTATTACTTTACTCGGTCCGTTGGGAACTCCCGGATACAACGTCGGTGAACCGGTTTGCTTTTCGGCCAATGTGATTGATGAATCCACCCTTCAGTTGCTGACCCTTTCAGTAAGGAAAAACGGCAATGAGCTTCCCGCTTACAGACAACAATTCCACCCGGCCGGCAAGGTTTACTCGGTAAATACAAAGGTTTTCCCCGGCGTCGAATGTGCCGGCAACAGCATGCTGGTTTTCGAAGTGATGGACAGGCTGGGAAATAAAAGCTCAATGTCAATACCCCTTGAAATCCGATAAGTTTTCAAGCAAAACATTCATGGAAGCTACCGGGCGCAGAAGCTTGCTGAGAATGTGGCACGCCCCCATGAAGCCTTAACGCAATACTTCCCCGATTACTTTTCCGACAGAGCCGCTGGGCATCTGGATCTGAAGCAGCGCGGCCAAAGTGGGAGCTATATCGGTAACATTCACCTCACGGTAGGTTTTACCCGAAGGAATGCCGGACCCGAAAAACAAGAGCGGGATATGGGAATCATAAGGATTCCAAAGCCCGTGGGACGTACCCTTGCGGTCGCCTTCCACAAAACCGGAATTGACCAGAAAGCCTATATCGCCCGACCGGGCGGGGTGGTATCCGTTGATCAATCTTGAGAGAATCGGGTCGGGCAGGCTTGCTCTCCCCAGTTCGCTCATGCGAAAAGCTTGGGAAATAAATGGGACACGGGTCAGATCCGAGAGGATGGTCTGATACACCGCATCTTTCTTGTCGTCCGGCAACGCGGCCAGATAAATCTGGTAGTTCGTTACATACTGAACAGCATCAGGAATTCCGGTTACTTGTTGTACCCGGAGGTTCAACTTTATCCGAAGAGAATCATTATTGTAATTGCCCGAGGGTAGATGGTGCGAACTTAAAAATTCGGGCACCTGTGAAACTCCATGGTCAGCCGTCAGAAAAAGTAGGTAATTGTCCTGGCCCAGCCGTTTATCCAGATACTGCAGAAATGCGGAAAAGTCACGGTCGAGGCGGATGTAGGCGTCCTGTACTTCCAGTGAAT
>JBIIDU010000256.1:0-3659 GCA_044238165.1 Ferruginibacter sp.
TTTGCAGATGACCGCCGATGCGATGCTGTTGCCCACCACATTGGTGGCGCTACGGCCCATGTCGAGTAACGGATCGATGCCCAGCAAAAGGGCGATGCCCGCCTCGGGAATATTGAATGTGGCGAGTGTGCCTGCTATGACCACCAGCGATGCCCGGGGCACACCGGCAATGCCCTTGCTGGTAAGCATCAGCACTAGCAGCATGGTGAGCTGCGCGGGCAATGCGATATGCATGCCGTAGCTCTGGGCGATGAACAGGCTGGCAAACGTCATATACATCATACTGCCGTCGAGGTTGAAGGAATAACCCAGCGGCAGCACGAAACTCACAATCTTGTCCTTGCAGCCGAAGCGCTCCAGTTCCAGCATGGTTTTGGGAAATGCGGCCTCGCTGCTCGATGTGCTGAAGGCCAGCAGAATGGGTTCGCGCATGCGCCGCAGCAGAGTGGTGACCCGCTTGCCGATGAACATCCACCCGGCCACCAGCAGCAAAAGCCAAAGCAGCAACAGTCCGAAATAAAACTCAAGGATAAACCGCGAATAAGTGGCGAGTATGCCGAGGCCCTGCTTGGCGATGATGGCCGCCATGGCGCCGAAAACGGCCAGTGGGGCCAGCATCATCACATATCCGGTAATTTTCAAAATGATATGCGCCGTGGCATCCAACGCACGGACCACAACCGAAGCGCGTTCTCCCAGCGCTGCTGCAGCCACGCCGAAAAAGAGGGCGAACACCACTATCTGCAGGATTTCATTTTTGGCCATGGCCTCAACCACACTCGAGGGGAATACGTGGTAAATGAAATCGCGCAGGGTGAGCGCCGCCTTGTCGATGCCGGTATTCACGTTCGCCTCGGGCAAGGGCAGGTGCATGTTCACGCCGGGTTTGAAAAGGTTGACCAGCACCATTCCCAGCAAGAGGCTCATCAGCGAGGCACATAAGAACCAAAGAAGCGTTTTGCCGCCGATACGGCCCACCGCGCGGATATCGCCCAGCCGGGCCACACCCACCACCAGCGTGGTGAATACCAGCGGAGCCACGATCATTTTGATCAACCGCAGGAAAACATCGGCGAGCAGGATGAGCCATTCGAGTTTTTTATCGCGGCCTTTCAGAACTTCACTCCTGTTTTTCTGTAGCTGCTGTTTCTGTGCTGCGTATTGCCTGTAAATGCCTGAAGAAGTATCGGTGAGCCGGGACAACGCAGTTGACAACCGCGAGGCGGAATCGGAAATGATTTGCCAGCGGCCCGCCCATTGGGCATCTTCGGGGTGAAGAAGCATGCTGTCGGCAAGGGCTTTTTTTTCGGCAGCCAGTTTTTCCGTCAGGACTGTCATACTTCGGAAGGCGGCCGGATCGGAAGGAGTTTCTGCAACCGCCATTTTTCTCTGTGTCTCGGCCAGCAGCCTGTCGGCCCCGGCAATCCGACGGTTGTCATCGCCCACATAAAAGTTGTTGAGCACGAAACCCAGGGCAATGCCTGCAATCAACGCATAGGCGATGTAACGGGTAAGTCTGCTTTTCTTTTGCGCGGGCTGCTGCATCATCTTGAAGAACGTGCAATATAAATATAAATGGTTGTTTGCATGGTCATGGCAGGCTGTTCAGCCTTTTTAGTTTTTTATGCTTATTTTTCCGAATCATTACCAAACCAAACCTGTTTCATCATGAGTTTATTCCAAAAGAAATCGCTTCACCACATCATTGCCCAGGCCGACGAACAGAGCGGCGGCCTGAAAAAAACACTGGGTGCCGGCAACCTGATAGCGCTGGGTATCGGGGCTATCATCGGCGCCGGTCTTTTTGTCCGGACAGCGGCAGCGGCCGGTCAGGCAGCAGGGCCCGGGGTGACGCTCTCTTTCATATTGGCAGCCATCGGTTGTGCCTTCGCCGGTCTTTGTTATGCCGAGTTCGCCTCCATGATTCCTATTGCCGGTTCGGCCTATGCCTATTCTTATGTGACCATGGGTGAACTGATTGCCTGGATCATCGGCTGGGCGCTGATCATGGAATACGCGCTCGGTGCGGCAACGGTGTCCATCGCCTGGAGCGAATACCTGAACAAGTTGCTGGGCGGGCAGATTCCCTACGAATGGTGCCACTCCCCTTTTGAATCATTAAAAACAGTCACAGGAGACACAATCGCCCAAATAACTCAATTACTACCTGAAACTACAACCTCAGTAAAAAACGGCATCCTGACGCTTTCAGACGCACAGTTCAACCAATTGGAAAAAGTACATCCCGAACTCACCAAATTGGTATTAATGACCAAAGGAATGATCAACGTACCGGCATTAATTATTTTACTCCTATTGACCTTGTTATTGATAAAAGGAACACAAGAAAGCGCATTTGTAAATGCAATAATCGTTTTTATCAAAGTTGCAATTGTAATGTTATTCATCGCATTAGGTTGGAAGTTTATCAACCCGAGCAACCACACTCCCTATTTGATACCAGAAGGCACTATAGGACATGAAGGTTTTTTCAAGCATGGTTGGGGCGGAGTGCTGGGCGGAGCTGCGATTGTTTTCTTTGCTTTCATCGGTTTCGATGCCGTAAGTACTGCCGCACAGGAAGCAAAAAATCCCAAACGCGACATGCCAATCGGCATCCTGGGCTCGCTCGTTGTATGTACCATCCTCTACATCCTTTTCGGCCACGTGCTAACCGGCGTAGCTAATTACAATGAATTTAATAACGCCGGAAAAGAAGCTTCCGTAGCTTATGCAATTTCCAATTATATGCCAGGCTATGGTTGGTTGGCCAAAGGAGTAACAATAGCGATACTTGCTGGATTCAGTTCAGTTATTCTCGTAATGCTGATGGGGCAGAGCCGGGTATTCTATACAATGAGCAACGACGGCCTTATTCCGAAGGTTTTCAGTGAATTGCACCCACGCTTCAAAACACCTTATAAATCCAATTGGATACTTTTTGTATTCGTAGGACTTTTCGCTGCCTTAATTCCAGGTCATGTAGCGGGTGACCTTACCAGTTTCGGTACCCTTTTGGCTTTCGTCCTTGTAAGTATAGGAGTTTGGATTCTTCGTGTCAAAAGTCCACAAATTGAGCGTCCGTTTAAAACACCACTCGTACCCATAGTCCCTATTTTAGGCGCTGTTATTTGTCTTGGTATGATTGTGGCTATAGATACCTTCACCCTAAAAGCTGCCTTCCTCTGGATGGCTGTAGGACTTGTTGTTTATTTTGCCTACAGCCGCCACCACAGCAAACTGCGTAATCCTTCAGAGATCTTACCCAGGGCTTCGGACTTTGAGAAGCATTGATTACCGAATAACAAAATCATAGAACAGCCGCCGGATAAACCAGCGGCTGTTTTTTTTGAGCCAAGAGATGCACAATTGGTCCTTTGACGCCGTGGTTCGGAGCGCACGAATCGGTCAACGGAATTTAGGCATTGAGAACATTGAACTTTGAACATTGAACACACAAAACCTTGAACATTTCCCCGAGGCAAGGACAGGAGACCTGCGCCAGACAGGCTTTGCGACTTTTCAAACTTACCCTTGCGGCTTTGCGTGAAACAAAAATCCGCGGAATCTAACTATCCACTCCATCCGCGATTCAGACTAAAAAAACCTACGAAGCCAACCTTTCAAACATCAAACCTCAGAAACCTTTGAAACATTTT
>JBIIDU010000047.1:0-12908 GCA_044238165.1 Ferruginibacter sp.
CGCTGGAATTGATCGAGGATTTTCGTTTTGAGCGGATAGTCGATGCGATTGAGGGGTTGTTTGCTCAAGAATTATCCAATACTCCGACCCATGCATGAGGTTTCAATCATATTGCCTGTATACAATGGTATGCGCTATCTGCGCGAATCGGTTGAATCGGTACTGAACCAGGATCATTCCCGTTGGGAACTGCTGATAGTGGATGATTGCTCGACCGATGGAAGCTGGGAATACCTAAACTCGATTACCGATAGCCGTGTGCGGATTTTCCGCAATCCAGCCAATCGCGGACTGTTCCCCAATCTGAATTTTTTGATCACACAGGCATCGGCACCACTTATCAAAATCTGGGCGCAGGACGATATCATGTATTCGCATTGTATCCGCGAATTCATTGATTTCCACAAACGACATCCGGAAATCGGTTTCAGTTATTCGGAACGCCACTACATCAATAATTCAGGGGAGCTTACCATCAGCCCGAAAATCGATACCACGCCCGAAATAGTCAGTCAGGCGCTGCATACCGAAATCGCCTTTATCACCGGTAGCATCGCAGGGAACATCGC
This sequence comes from Ferruginibacter sp., assembly GCA_044238165.1. Taxonomy (GTDB): domain Bacteria; phylum Bacteroidota; class Bacteroidia; order Chitinophagales; family Chitinophagaceae; genus Ferruginibacter. The sequence continues at coordinate 570 of JBIIDU010000047.1, forward strand.
CAATGTGGCTTTGGCAACAGCCGCATTGGAGAAGATCGGGCCGTTCAATGAGGGCATGAAGATCAGCGGCGATTTTGAAATGTGGGTTCGTATAGCCCGGTTCTATCCCATCGGTTTCATAAAAAAGCCGTTGATCCAGCTTCGCAACCACAGTGAGCAACTCAGCGAACAGAGTCAGTATTATTTTTATCATCTGAAAGAAGACCTTGAGACCTATAAGATCCTCTTCAGCTATATAGATCCGAAAGAACGTTCCCGGGGAATCAAAATCCTTCGCAAGACCAAGTTCGTTTTTTATTTCACGCTGATGTTGAAATTTCTTTACCGCGGCAAGTTTCCCGTTGCCGGTGAATTTTTCAATACGTTGCGCCGGTTCGATAATATTTTCCTTATCGCCCTTCAGTTCATCCGGGTTAAAATCTTCCGGCTGGATTAATCCGACTAACCATGTTTGGCACATCCGACAAAGTCAAAATTGATGAACTGTCATCGTTCTTTTTTGTTGCTCTCAGCCTTATTCTGTTGCTGTTCAACAACGGGTTTTATCTTTTTTTTCCTGCGTTCATACTTTATCTGCTTTTTTTCCTGGTTCAAAAGCCGCTCCGCCCCGGCGTATTCATGCTGATCGTGTTTCAGCATTTTCTGCAGATTTCGGCGGGTGTCTGGCTGGCCAACTATCTGGGCAAGGAGTTGAATTTCAATACGCCATCAAGGTCGGACTCTATTATTGCCAGTACAATCGGCCTTTGCTTTCTGATGATGCCCAGTATCTATTTCCAGAACAAAATACCTCGCTACTCCAGTTCACAATTGGTCGATTTCGCCATGCAGTTCGATATCGGCAAGGTCATGTATCTATACCTGGGATGTTTTTTCCTGGCCTCCTTCCTGGGATCTATCGCTTTCCTGTTTTCGGGATTCACGCAAATAATCATCAGCCTTGTAAAGGTCAAATGGGTCTTTTTTCTGCTGTTCGGCTATCTGTCGATTCTACGAAAGGACCGGTTATTGATTTTTTACCTGTTCATTCTGCTGGAATTCGTCAACGGGTTTCTGGGATTTTTTTCCGATTTCAAAACGGTCATCTATTTTGTGATTGTACTTCTTCTGGGGCTGCTTGAAAGATTGCGTTTTCAGCAGGTAATACAAATATTCCTTATCTCAGCCGTGCTCGCTTTGTTCGCGCTGATATGGACCAATATCAAAAGCGATTATCGTTCATTTCTGAACCAGGGTGAAAAATCGCAGAATGTGTCTGTTGAATCGAAAGAAGCGCTGGGTAAACTCGTCGACCTCTCGAGTGATGTAAAGAATAGAAGTTTCGAAGCCGGAGTGGTGGGAATGCTCGACCGGTTACAATATACTTACCATTTTGCCAAGACAATCGATCGCGTTCCCGAATATCTTCCCCATGAATACGGTGCAAACTGGCTGCGCAGCATCGAATTCACCACAACTCCGCGGTTCCTTAATCCCGATAAACCCAGTTTCGACGCCACCGAAAAGACAAAAAAATATACAGGCTTACGCTACGCAGGAAGGCAGGAGGGCACTTCATTCAGTTTAGGTTATTTTCCAGACTGTTATATTGACTTTGGATTATATGGAATGATGTTCGTGTTGCTGCTGCTGGGTACATTATATATGGTTATTTCCCGGTTTCTTTTCCGGAATTCCCCCGAAAACTATTTGCTGAAGTGCTCTGTAGTTTCCGCCTTTTTTCTTGAATTCAATGCGCTGGAAATGGACAACACTTATCTTCTGGGCAGACTTTTCTCGAGCTTCGTTACTTTTTTCATCTTATTGAAGTTTTTGTTTCCCCTTATTTTCGAATATATCCGGCGGCGGGAACCGGCAACAACACCTGCCAACCTGATTGACATGCAGGCCGGTTAATTGCGGTAAATTGAATTGAAACATCAAGATAACGCTTCCAGCATCAGTTTCAGGAGCTTTCTCGTCCGCTTCTTAATCCTTTTCTGTATTTTATATTACGGTACTATCGCAATCATAGGTCTTTCCTCGCCCGGTAATTATTTCATTCCCTTCATCTCCCATTGGCTCGATTATGTTTCCGGACTTCGACGTCTTTTGATGGCAACATCCCGCATCACCATGGAATGGATGGGATACCCGATTCAGTTTTTCGGAACTTCAAACATCCGCTTTGTCGGTGGTCGGGGTGTCCATATAGGTTATGACTGTATTGGTTACGGGGTACTTTCGTTCTGGGCTGCATTCATCCTTGCCAATCAGGCTTCTCTAGGGAAGAAAATAAAGTGGTTGATGGCAGGACTGGTCGTCATTTTTACCATAAATGTATTTCGGATCAACCTGCTGCTGCTCTCTGTGAACCGAAATTGGGCTTCATCGCTGCAGATGGACAATCATTTCTGGTTCAATGTTTTCGCTTATACGGCCATTTTCACTATGATTTATCTGTACGACAAACAAGGCAGGGCCCGATCCCACATCGCCTGATTTTCATGTCTTCGATCCGTAAAAAGAAATTACTGATATTGATCGACTGGTTTTCTCCCGGATATCTGGCCGGCGGACCCATACAGTCGTGCAAGAACATCTGCCTGGCCATTGGGGATGAATATGATATACATGTTCTAACTACCGATACCGACCATGGCGCAAAAGAACCCTATCCAAATATCCAAGCGGGTGCGTGGATATTCAATGAGGAACTAAAATGCCGGATAAATTACCTTCCCAAAAAAAAACTGAGCTTTAGACTTGTCATCAGCGAAATGCTGCATATTGATGCTGATTTTGTTTATTTAAACCATCTCTTTTCACCTTACTTCGTCATTGCTCCGCTTTTTTACCGTTTTTTCAATAAAAACAATGCGCAATGGATTGTTTGTCCCAGGGGCGCCTTGTTCCCGAGTGCAATCAGCCACAAGCGGAACAAGAAAAAACCGGTCATGTGGCTTTACCGCATCTTTCGGCTCTCATCAAAGGTCATTTTTCATGCCACCGGCGCCGATGAGGCGTTGGCGATTGAAAAGTATTTCGCGAATCCGGTCACACGTCTTGCCGGCAATATCCCCGAACTCAAGCAACCTCCCTTTCAGGGAATCGAAAAGAATGCCAGGGAACTTCGTTGTCTTTTCATTGCCCGGATTGTTCCTATCAAAAACTTGCGTTTCCTATTACAGGCCCTTGCATTGGTAGAAAACTCCTGCAACATCCGATTGACCATCATTGGTCCTAAGGAAGACTCCGCTTATTGGCAATCGTGCTTGGGATTGATAGGTCAGCTGCCGGCTCATATCCAGGTATCCGATCTGGGCGCGTTACCCGCCCAGGAACTTTCAAGCCATCTTCACGCGAGTCACCTCTATGTGCTTCCGACTCAGGGGGAGAATTTCGGACACAGTATTTTCAATGCGTTGCATTATGGACGGCCGGTTCTCATCAGTGACCGCACACCTTGGAGAAATCTGGAGGAGAAGCAGGCTGGCTGGGATCTGCCGCTTAACCAGCCCGTTCTATTTACACGAGTAATTCAATTATTGGCCAAATACAATCAGGCGCAATACGATTTGCTGGCGATGGGCGCCTGGCGGCTTGCCGGAGAATACGTTCAATCCTCCGGATGGAAACAGGAATATAAAAACCTCTTTTCTTGAATATGATCCGAACAGTAGACAATTCGACCTATCGTACAACCCACGATCCGGGAGCAGGAAAAGTCCGTCAGATCGTATGGTACTTTGTCAACTTGATTTTTTTCAAATCCGCCTGGAATGTCAGTTCCGGCCTGAAAATATTTTTATTACGATTGTTCGGGGCTAAAGTAGGGTCGGGCGTGGTCATCAAACCGGCGGTGAACATCAAATATCCCTGGAAATTGGTTGTTGGCGAATATGCCTGGATAGGAGAGGGCTGCTGGATAGATAACTTGTCGGATGTACTCATCGGCAGCAGCGTCACACTTTCGCAGGGCTGCCTGCTGCTAACCGGGAGCCACGACCACACGAAATCAACATTTGATTTTCTTTCGCAGCCGATACACATTGAGGATGGTGTATGGATAGGTGCACGCGCGGTTGTTTACGGCGGTGTCAGGGTCCACACCCATGCCATACTCGGTATCAATGCCGTAGCTGAATCTGATTTGCAGCCTTATACAATCTATAAGGGAAATCCAGCAGTGCCTGTTCTGATTCGCAAGATTATCCAATGACAAGGAGCGAACTGCTGTTACCGGGCCTAAATACGCTTCGATTTGTAGCGGCATTCTTTGTGGTGATTTCACATGGGAATATCGCACTTATAAAACTGGGCGTCTATCAGCAAAACACGCTGGCTTTTTTCAACCGGGGAGGTGATGCCGTAGAATTTTTCTTCACGCTTTCCGGATTCCTCATCACGTATCTCCTGATCCGGGAACTTCAGGCAACCGGAACGGTTTCAGTACGTAAATTCTATCTGCGCCGGGTGTTCCGCATCTGGCCGCTGTATTTTTTGATTGTTGCTGTTGGTTTTATATTGCTGGGGGTGATCTATCCCCGCATGTATGGCCAACCCTTCTTTGCATTCAACTGGTGGAAGGGCTTACTCCTTTTCCTATGTTTCATGCCCAACTATATGTCTAAAAATTATGCGGTAGGCGTCCTGAATCCCCTTTGGTCCATCGGCGTGGAGGAACAGTTCTACCTTTTTTGGGCACCATTCATCAAATATGTCCGGGCTCATCTTTTCCCGGGTATCCTGTTCTTTTTGGTATTCTCTATCATAGCCTACGGGGTTGTTTATTACCGGCTCATTCCTATGCCGATGCATTGGAATAACTTTTTTCTGACACAAAAATTCTACGCGATGGCAATCGGTAGCCTGTTCGGGTACATGCTCTTTTTTGGAGCAGCTGCATATGACCGCTCGCTGATGGCACGAAAATGGTTTCAGGCAATAGTACTTTTTTGCCTGACCTGGCATTATGTATTCAATCCTTCAGTTGAAACCGGGCTTCCGGGTCGTGTCCTGCTTTGTATGCTCTACGGCCTGCTGATTTTGAATGTGTCATCTATTTCCCATAAACTCATCAATCTGGAGAACCCCTTTCTGTCCTACCTGGGCACTATCTCCTTTGGGATTTATATGTACCACTTGCTGGTCGATTATATGTTACGTTCATTCAGTCCTCAGCTGCTTGAAATGAACGTCTTTTCAAACACACAATTTATAATACTGTATCATGCCTGCCTGCTGGTATTCACAGTGCTTCTTTCTGCTTTTTCTTACCGGTATTTTGAGCGCTTCTTCCTGAGGTTGAAATCCCGCTACAGCGTTAATACGAAATCTGCCTGAACTTGGAACCGATTCCCGTACATCACCGTCATATCAAACAGGCACTGACTATCCGTGCGGTGGAGGAGAAGTTTCTGAAACTGTTCTCGGAGGGGAAGTTGAACGGAACGGTTCATACCTGTGTCGGACAGGAATTTTCGGCGCTCGCATTTGCCGGACAGTTGCGTAAGAGCGATTTTGTGTTCAGCAATCACCGCTGTCATGGCCACTACATAGCCTTCACCGGAGACGTAAAGGGGCTCATGGCCGAGCTGTTGGGTAAGGCTACCGGTACCTGCGGCGGCATCGGCAGCAGCCAGCATTTGTGCAGGGGTAATTTTTTCTCGAATGGTGTCCAGGGGGGGATTGTACCTGTTGCCGCCGGTTACGCCCTTGGTAACAAACTCAAAGGAAACGACAACATCGGCATTGTTTATATTGGTGATGGCACCCTGGGCGAAGGGGTGCTGTACGAAACCATGAATATCATAAGTAAGTGGGAGATTCCGCTTTTGATCGTATGTGAAAACAATTTTTATGCACAGTCAACTCCCCAGTCGGTGAACCTGGCCGGCGATATTCGAAAGCGGGCCGAAGCGTTCGGCATACAGAGCTGGCAGGGAACAACCGAAAAGCCCGCCGGGCTTATGGCTTCGGGTAAAGAGGCAATCGATTCGGTCAGGCAATCGGGTAGACCAGGATTTTTCCTCGTGGAAACCTATCGGCTGAATCCACATTCCAAAGGGGATGATGACCGCCATCCGGATGAAATCGAAGCATACCGAAAGAAGGATTTCCTGCATCATTTCAGTCAGCAGTCAGCCGACTACTATTCCCGCTACACTCAAATAATTGACCGAGATGTAGAGAGCATCGTCGAAACCACGCTGAAGCAGGACGAGCTGCCGCTTTCCGGTTATTACGATAAAAAAACAGTAGAATCAGCCCATCCGGAATGGCAGGAGATCGATTTGGTCAACCAGCGGATGGTTGAACGGATCAACCATTTTTTTCGGAAGGAAATTGCCGAAAATCCAAAACTTCTTTTCATTGGAGAAGATGTTTTGTCGCCCTATGGGGGTGCGTTCAAAGTGGCCCGCGACTTGTCGGACATCGCACCGGGGCAGGTATTTTCAACCCCCATTTCAGAAGCGGCAATCACAGGCATCGGCAATGGCCTTGCACTGAACGGACTCCGGCCATTTGTTGAAATCATGTTCGGCGATTTCATCACCCTGGCTTTCGACCAGGTGGTCAATCATGCCAGCAAGTTTCATCACATGTTCAACAAGCAGGTCGACTGCCCTGTTGTGATCCGAACACCGATGGGCGGCCGAAGAGGGTATGGGCCTACGCATTCGCAAACCCTCGACAAATTTCTGCTGGGAATCGACCATGTAACTGTACTTGCTTTGAACACATTCATTGATCCCGAGATCCTTTACCGGGGGGTGATGAAAGAATCAGGACCGGTCATTGTCATCGAAAACAAGATCGACTACGGAAAAAAAGTGCTGCAGCACCGACTGGCAGCGTTCAACTATCAACGATCAAATGATGAATATCCGGTTACGCGTGTAAGCCCCCGGGTTTCGAAGCCCGATATTACACTGCTGGCATATGGCGGCATGTCCGACATCGTACATGGCCTGCTTGAGAAAATATTTTCAGAAACTGATCTGAAGCCCGAACTTATTGTTCCGACCTGCCTTTCGTCTCTGCCCCTGAATATACTGGAGGCATCCGTCGTCCAAACAGGTAGGATCGCCATCATCGAGGAGGGCAGCCTTTTTTCCGGATATGGCTCGGAAGTAATTGCCCAACTTGCAGAAAAAATGCAGGTTCCTTTTCTCGCCAAACGCATCGGGGCATTGCCCGTGCCTATTCCTTCGGTCAAAAGCCTCGAAAATGAGGTCTTGCCCGGCAACGAGAGGATCATCGCTGAATTAAAACAATACTTTTGCTGAAATGCCGACCGGATTCGACATAATAGTTCCGCTTCTGTCTGTCAACGACACGCATCTGACTGTTGTTTCCCGCAGTTTTGAGCAGGGAGCAGCCGTAAAAAAAGGCGACATCGTACTTGTATTTGAAACATCCAAAACAACCTACGACGTTGTTGCCGAGGAATCAGGCTTTATCGGTTACCGTTGCCTGCCCGGACAGGAATATCCTGTCAGTTTTGTGGTGGCATCCATCTATGCCGATGCAGCCGAAATTCCTGAAGCGGTTCCCTTGGATACGATACCGGACAGCTCCTCGAAAAAAGTAAACGGACAAACTATACAGGAAAAATGGACAGGCGAAACGGTGTTTTCCCGCTCGGCAATTGAACTCCTTGAGCGGCATGGTATCGATAAAGAACTATTTAGCGGCCTCGAAATGGTTAGCCGCCATGATGTTGAAAACCTCCTGGGCAAGCAAAGCCCTGATTCCGGAATCGGTATTACCCGCCAGGCAGCATCCATGATTTCACTTCAGGCCGATCCGGACCAGGTTGAACTGATTCCGATATCCGCCAATAAGAAAAGGGAAATTGAGTACCTGAGTCAGGTACAACATACGGGCCTGACAAGCACGATTCATTCAGTTGTTGAAACCCGGGGCTTGCTTGAACAACTCAATAACTCTCTTGAACATTTGCGCAATAACCTGTTGCCGGTAGTTGCATTCGAAGTATCGCGCCTGTTGCCGTTTTTTCCGGAATTGAATTCCTATTTCACCGGAGATTCCATCGCCCGATATCGGGATGTGAACATCGGGTTCGCAATTGATATCGATCAGGGACTTAAGGTGCTGAATTTGCGGAACACCAACCTGAAATCCATACGGGATATCGAATCGGACATATTGCGGTTGTCGGACCGTTACCTCGACAACCGTCTTGAGATCGGCGATCTCACTGATATCACCTTTACCATAACGGACCTGTCCGGAGAGGGTGTATTCCTCTTCAAACCGCTGGTCAATGCCTTGAACAGCGCCATACTGGGCATTTCTTCCGTCGACCAGCGGATGGGTCGTTGTGTGTTGAGCCTGACATTCGACCACCGGATTACAGAGGGGAAAAAGGCAGCTGGCTTCCTCACCGAATTGAGGGAGCGCCTGGAGACCTATCGGTCTAGCCACTCCGTTACCGCCCCGGATATTTCCTGTTTCAAATGTATGAAGTCGTTGAAGGAGGATCTGAGCGATACCGGTTTCGTCCGCTGCATAACGCCCGAGGGCGAGGAGGCTTATATCTGTCAAAGCTGTTTCAAAGGTTTTTGAATGAAAGAAAGAATCATTTCCATAATAGCTCCTTTCGTCAAACTGAATCCGGAGCAGGTAGATGAGCAAACGCTCATCGGACGACGCGCTGTGGCCAGTTCCATCATACTCCATCGCATGTATGCCCGGCTTGCAGCGGAGGGATTTGTGGTAGCCGATTACTGGGGCATCGAAACGGTCGGAGCGTTGCTGGGAAAACTGGCGAATGAGCAACCGGATTCAGTAAATTCTGAAAACTTGCTCCCGGTTGGCGGGGAAGGAAAAGCCGGTTCCGGCTCGCAGGTAGAGCGAAGCATCGGAATCGATGCGCAGCCCATCCGGGATTTTGAAGCCGTTACGGACTTCCGGCAGGATGAATTTTATAAAATGAATTTTTCGGGAACAGAAATCGCCTGGTGCCAGTTGCAGCGCCAACCAATTATTTCCTTTGCCGGTCTGTTTGCGGCCAAGGAGGCTATGGTCAAGTCCGACAACCGTTTGATAAATACATCCTTCAACCGGATTGTGATAGATCACCTTCCCTCCGGAAAACCGCTGGCAGATGGTTTCCACATTTCCATAACCCATTCGGATGAACTGGCAATCGCTGTGGCAATTCCCAACGAGTTTTTCAACAATCAGCATCACGGCAATCGCCCGTTGACTGATTCGTCGGGTTCGAACAGCCGACCGCTTGAACGGATTTTGATTGCATTGGCCTTCTTCCTGTCTTTGCTGGCTTTTTTATGGTCCGTTTTTCACTAATAGGCCCTAAGGTTGGTAGATACCACGCAGTGCAACCTCTTATCACGTAATTTTGTCATAGAAAATCGTTTTCCATGGATCTTCAAACCATCAAAAACCGATTCGGCATCATCGGAAACGCGCCTGAGCTCAATCACGCGCTCCACGTGGCCGTGCAGGTAGCTGCCACCGATCTGAGTGTGCTCATCAACGGTGAAAGCGGGGTGGGAAAGGAGGTGTTTTCCCAGATCATACACGCGCTCAGCGCACGCAAACACAATCCATTTATTGCGGTCAATTGCGGCGCCATTCCTGAAGGCACGATCGACTCAGAACTCTTCGGTCATGAGAAAGGTTCCTTCACCGGTGCTGTCGACAGCCGTAAGGGGTATTTTGAAACCGTCAACGGGGGAACTATTTTTCTGGATGAGATCGGGGAACTGCCCCTGGGCACACAGGCCCGCCTGCTGCGGGTGCTTGAAGCAGGTGAATACATCCGGGTGGGCAGCAGCAAGGTACAGAAGACCGATGTACGCGTGATTGCCGCCACCAACAAGGAATTGCTGGAATATTCCCAATCGGGGCGTTTTCGGGAAGACCTCTACTACCGACTGAATACGGTACCCATCCGTGTTCCGGCTTTGCGCGACCGTAAAGAAGATATACCGATGCTGTTCAGGAAGTTCGCAACAGACTTCGCCGACAAATACAAGGGCGCTTCCGTCTCGCTGGACGAGGAAGCCCGGTTGTTGCTCATGAATTATCCCTGGCCGGGCAATGTGCGCGAACTGAAAAATATCGCCGAACAAATCTCGGTATTGTCGAAAGAAAAAACAGTCAGTGCCGCCGAGTTGCGCAATTTCCTGCCTGATCAGGCACACATGAACCGGCTGCCGGTTTTGGCGGGCGGTAAGGGGCTTGTCAGCCAGCAGGAATTCGCCAGCGAACGGGAAATATTGTACAAGCTTTTTTTTGACATGAAAAAAGATGTGAACGATTTAAAGAAGGATGTGCAAGATTTCAAAAAAATGTTCTTTGAAATATTGCAGAATCCGGCAATGACCCAGCACATTCCCGTCTATACCGGTTCCGATGCCATTGTGCCGGAATATACCCCTTCAGGCAGTTCCGGCGGATTTAGCCCTTTGGGCGGGCAGCCGGTTTTCATCAACAAGCATCCGGCCGACATCCAGCATATCGAAGCTGAAGACGAATCGCTGAGCATCATGGACAAGGAAAAGGAATTGATCATCAAGGCGCTCAAAAAGCACCGGGGCAAACGCAAGGACGCGGCCAGCGACCTGGGCATCAGTGAACGGACCCTTTACCGAAAGCTTAAGGAATATGATATCGAAGACCTCTGAGTGCAGTCCGGCTATCCGGTTCCGTGTGAAAAACGGTTTGCGGCTTTTGGGTTGCATGATCGCCGTTTTTTGCTGTTTGCTGTTTACGGGAGCCACTTGCAAATACTCGTTCAACGATATGGGTTCCATTCCCCCGGAAGTGAAAAATTTCCGGGTGAATTACCTTGAAAACAAAGCCCGTTATGTGAATCCACAACTGAGCCCACAGCTGACCGAAAGGCTTAAGTTCAAGATCATCGGAAATACACGGCTGCGGCAGACCAACGAAGACAACGCGCATTTTGATATCGGCGGATACGTTTCGGACTACACGGTGACCACTACCGGCATATCAGCCAACAACCCCAGTACCAACCGCCTCAATGTATCCTTCCACCTGATTTTTAAGAATAACCTCGACAATACGAAGAATTTCGAGGCGGATGTGACCTCCAACTTCGACTTTCCTGCCAGCCAAAGTCTCCAACAGGCGGAAGCCTCATTGAACAACGAAATTGTACGGAACCTCGTTGATGCCATATTCAACAAGATCTTTTCCAACTGGTAATCAATAGAATAGCCCCGGCAAGTATCCGAAATTGGGCAAATCACGGTGTTTTAGTATATTAGCACAATTATGAGCAATCCGTCTAAATTGTTTCAAACCCTGTTCCAGCGTAATCCGAATAGCTACGGATCGGAACAATGGTTGTCGGAGATAGCGGAAAAGTACCCATTCTTTGCAGCCGCTCATTTTTATAAACTGGGTGCTACAGGCAGAAATGATCCCGGTTATAGCAAGGAAATAACCAGGACTTCACTCTTCTTCAATCATAATTACTGGCTCAACTACCAATTGGGCCGCCATCGCATCAGCTTCTCAGATTCACCGGGCACTTCTGCTGCGCTTGCTGAAAATGAAGCAGGTGGAATCGTAGTGTCTGAGTCTGGCAAACTCATTGTTTCAGAACATGAATACGACTTGAAGGATACGGAAACTGAAATTTCTGAAGTCCATCAAATATCGGAACCAGCAACAGACTTGCCCCGGGAATCATTCGCCGTCAATGAAGTTGTCGCCTCACCTTTTGAACCGGTAGCCGAGAATTCGGCGCCGGATGCCAAAGAGCCGGATACGATCACCCTCGATTCGGATTCCGGAAAAGAACAAGGGTATGAACAAGAGTCGCATGAGGAAGTCGTCGTTTCCCAGGTGGACGAACTGACCGAAGAACTAAAATCCGCCGAACAGATCCGGCTTTCTTCGGATTTCCTCGAAATCGCATCAGCTGAAATTGAACATACAACGGCCTCCCCCGGGCAGGAGAAGGAAGAATTGCCCCTATTTGAGCCCCTGCATACCACCGATTACTTTGCCAGCCAGGGCATCAAAGCTTCGGAGGTTGTAAAGCCTGATGACAAACTCGGACACCAGTTGAAACGGTTTACGGACTGGCTCAAGACCATGAAGCGGCTACAGGACGTCAGTGCCGACAACGAATCTGCTCCTGTAGACGTCAAGGTAGAGCAAATGGCGGAAAAATCGAATCAGACCGAAGAAGTGGTTACGGAAGCGATGGCCGAAATCCTCACCATGCAGGGTTTAAAGCAAAAGGCCATTGATATTTACCATAAATTAAGTTTGCTCAATCCCGACAAAAGCGGTTATTTTGCAATCCGAATTGAAGAACTAACTAAA
>JBIIDU010000257.1:0-3638 GCA_044238165.1 Ferruginibacter sp.
TAGGGGCTATTGGGTGCGAATGTTTATTTTTGAAGACACAAGCATTGCTGCCACATATGGCTTCCGGCAAAAAAATATTTTTCCTGTCCGACTTCCACCTCGGGGCCCCGACGCCCGCGCAGAGCCTTGCGCGCGAGAAAAAAATCGTGGCTTTTCTCGACAGCATCCGCGCTGAAGCGGCGGAGCTTTTTCTGGTAGGCGACCTCTTCGATTTCTGGTTCGAATACAAAAAAGTGGTGCCGAAAGGCCATGTGAGGCTGCTGGGCAAACTGGCCGAGTTATCGGATGCGGGGGTGCGCCTTCATTTTTTTGTGGGCAACCATGATATGTGGGTACGCAATTATTTCCAGGAAGAAATCGGCATGCAGGTTTATTTTGAGCCTACCCGTTTCAACTTCAGCGGCAAACGCTTTCTCGTGGGCCATGGCGACGGTCAGGGCCCGGGCGATCATGGATACAAGTTGCTCAAGAAGATTTTCCGGAATCCGGTTTGCCAGTGGGCCTTCGGCATGATTCCGCCTTCGGTGGGCATGGGCCTTGCACATTATTTTTCGCGGAAGAGCCGGGAGGCCGATATGGACCAAAAAGAGGTATTCCAGGGCGAGGAGAACGAATGGCTGATCGTATATGCGCGGGAGGTGCTGAAAAAAGAACCGGTCGACTGTTTCATATTCGGGCACCGCCACCTGCCGATCGATTTTCGCCTGAGCGAAAGCAGCCGTTATATCAACCTCGGCGAGTGGATCAATTACAGCAATTATGCCGTATTCGACGGAGAAGAAATCCGGCTTTTATCCTTTAACCAATAAGCACATGCGCAGCTTCCCTGTAAAGATGATTCTGTGCCTTTTGTTTGCAGCGCCGATTGTTTCCCGTGCGCAGCGCGATACTGTGTTTACGGAAATGCGCACCCTGCCGGGCCAGTATTCGTATTTCACGGCCGACAATCTCGACAATATTTACCTGGTCAGCAACGGCAACCAGCTGAAGAAAATAACGGCGCGCGGCGATTCGGCCGGCGTGTTCAACGATGTCCGGCAGTATGGCAGGCTGGATTACATGGATGTGACCAATCCGCTGAAGCTCTTGCTCTATTACCGACAGTTCGCCACCATTGCGGTACTCGACCGCTTCCTCAACATTCGGAATGTGATCAACCTGCGGCGGCAGAATATTTTCAATGTGAAAGCCATCGGAACTTCTTACGACAACAATATCTGGATTTTCGACGAGGGTGATGCGCGTATCAAGCGGATTGGAGAAAACGGCGAAGTATTGATGACCACCGTAGACCTGCGTCAGGTGTTCGATACATTGCCCTCTCCAACTCAACTCACGGACCGCGACGGGTTCGTATACCTCTATGACCCGGAAAAGGGATTCTATATTTTCGATTATTATGGCGCCTTCAAATCGCGCATACCGTTGCTGCACTGGCAGGATGTTGCCGTAATCGGTAAAACACTCTACGGATTTGAAGGCAATATGCTGCAGCAGTATCCGGTGGGTTCGCTTCAGCTGAAGTCGTACCCCCTGCCTGCCGCCTTCAGTGATGCGGTCCAGAAAATGGCCGGAAAAGAGCGGGTGTATCTGATGCGGAAAACCGGCATTGTTCAATACAGGGTTCAATAAACGCTGCTTATGGATTTTCTTCAGCAAACCTTCCTTGATAACAGCATCGGCGCTTACCTTGCGGTAACACTCGCCATTTTGGTGATGGTGCTGGTGAAACGATTCATCGGCCGTTATATGGGCAGCCTGATCTACCGCATCGGCGGAAGAATCATGGGCAATATTGACCGGAAAATATTTGTAGAAGAAGTCGCTTCACCCATAGCCTGGTTCCTGCTGATCACTGTTGCGGTATTCGCCATCGACAAGCTCCACTTTCCGGAGGCATTCCGGTTTGAGATTTACGGGCACAGCACGAGGGACATGATGCAACGTGCGGGCATCGGCATCATCATTCTCGCGTTCATCCGCCTGTTGCTGCGCGGGGTCGACTTCATTGCCCGGGTGCTCGAAGAAAAAGCCAGCCGCAATGAAGACAGGAAAGACAACCAGCTGATTGTTTTTTTCCGCGACTTTTTCAAAGTGCTGATCGCCATCCTGGGCGTATTGTGGATCATCAAGGCCTCGTTCAACCAGCCGGTGGGTGAACTGCTCACGGGCCTCAGCATCGTGGGAGCTGCCATCGCGCTGGCGGCCAAGGAAAGCCTGGAGAACCTGATTGCCTCCTTCATCATTTTTTTCGACAAGCCTTTTTTTACCGGCGATGTGGTCAAAATCAACGCCATTCAGGGTACCATCGAACATATCGGATTGCGCAGCACGCGGATCCGTACGGCCGAAAAGACATTGGTCACCGTTCCCAACAAGCAGATGGTTGACAGTATGGTTGACAACTGGAGCCACCGCACTGCCCGGCGTGCGGAAATCCGTTTTGAGCTGGAACCGCTTTCCTCCGTTGCCCGCATGCGTATTTTTCTCGATACCCTGCGCCGGTTGTTTGAAAGCAAGGCTCCTACCGTTCAGTCGCCCGAAGTATTTTTGAAAGACATGGGCAGAACGGGCGTGTTGATCACCATCGAATACTTCACCGCGCCTGTGCCGCAGCAGGAATACGATGCCATCAAACAGGATCTGTTGTTTTGTGCGAAAGAACAGATGGAGGCGTTGGGTCTGCGTATGGCATCGTCCGTTGCCGAAAGCGCCGTCGGGTAATCAGTATTTTTCCGTCAGATACAGGTAGGGTTCAAACGCGTGGTGTATCCATATTTGTTTGCCATCGTCGGGAAAAAGGGCATAATAGTCTTCTTGCGGATACAATATGATTGGAGCGCCTGTCCGCACATAATTGCAGGAAGGAAAAAAATCGGGCACCACGAACTCAGGCAGATATTTGCGTACTTCCCCACCCACGCTTTTCCCCAGAAAGCGTTGGAATTTCCGGCGTGCCTTATCGGTTGGTTTGCGCAGGTTGTTGTACACATAGCGTGCGGCAATACGTTTGGTGAACGGCAGTTTTTTTAGTGCCGCATCAACCTGGGTGAACGGGTTTGACTGATTGAAGTCGTTCAGTGTCTGGATGGAGAAAGGCGCTTCGGGTACCCAGTCGGCCGCATTCACCACATTGAAGGCCCACCCGCCCTTGTATTTGTTTTCAACATCATAGGCAAAGTAGAGGTTGCCGGCCTTGGGTGCCGCGCTGGCATAGGTTTTGAAACGAATGCGGTTGCTGATACGGCCGGCGGTTTGCAATTCGGCCAGGTAGGCGCTGAGCAAACAGGCGATGGCCCCTCCCTGGCTATGTCCGATAATCAACACATCGCGGATGCCCGCTTGCTGCAGCGAGTCGAGGCGGGGCAACAGGTCGCGGCTGATGAATGCGGTTCCAATCATCCATCCGGCATGCACCGCCGCCCGGGGATGGGTGGAGAGGGAATAGTCGAATTTGAAATCACGGGAAAGTTGCAGGCTTCCTGTTGCAGGCACCATGGCGGCATAAAGGTTTTCAATCCAGCTGTCCTGCTTCCGGGTTGTGCCGCGGATACTGATGGCCGCCGTTGAATCGGGCGCAAGCCAGAGCTCCCAGCGGTTGTCGAGTCCCATTACCGGTGAGCGGTACACACGATGAA
>JBIIDU010000048.1:0-12836 GCA_044238165.1 Ferruginibacter sp.
CGCCTTTGAAATACATATCGCCGCTCCCCTCCTTGTTGACTCCGTATGGCCCGATCACGGGTACATCGTTCTCAATTCGGCTCCGCTGGCCGGCTACGTAATCCTCCCCCGCTTTTTTTCCATAATAATATTCGGTGAAAAGGGTTTCGGTATAGGTGGTAAATCCTTCCTGCACCCACATATCGGCAATATCGGGTGTGGTGATGTTGTTGCCGAACCACTCATGGCCGCTTTCGTGCACGATGATATAATCCCACTTCAATCCCCAGCCGCTGCCGCTGAGGTCGGAGCCCATATAGCCCTTCATGTAATAGTTTCCATAAGCGATGGCGCTCTGGTGTTCCATGCCCAGGTGCGGCGCTTCCACAAGTTTGTAGCCATCGGCATAAAAAGGATAGGGCCCCAGCCAGTACTCCAGCGCCTTCATCATGCGCGTGGCATCGGTGAATTGCTTTTTTGCAGCGTCCAGGTTATAGGAAAGCACCCAGTAATCCATGTCGAGCGGCCCTTCCAGCCCTTGATAGCGCTCACCGAAATGACGGTAATCGCCAATGTAGGGAACGATATTGTAGTTGTTGATGGGAACCGTCACTGCCCAACTATATGTGACCCGGTTGCCGGGAAGAAAGGCTTTGTTGCGCAAACGCCCGTTACCCAAGGCAGTCAGTGTATCGGGCACCGTGAAATGGGTGGCGGCGCTGTCGGGCTCATCGCCCTGATAATCTTTGCAGGGATACCAGCAACTCGCGCCGAGACTCTGGCAGGCGACGGATACGAAAGGACGCTTGTTGCGGTCTTTCTTCCAGATAAGGCCACCGTCCCACGGCGGATTCACGGCTTCCCGGGGTTTCCCGTGATAATAAACGAAAAGCTGTATGCGCCTGCTTTTGGATACCGGGCCGGTTTCCGCAAACCAGGCATCGCCATCGCGGCTGATTGACGTGATCCGTTTTCCGGTGCCGATACCCGGTGGCTCATTGTAAAGTAGGATACTGTCGATGACCAATGGATGCTGCAGGTCTATCTGCACCCTATTGCCGTTTTCCCTGGCCAGCAAACTGATCCGATTGCAGCCCGAAATGCTTTTGCCCGCGATGTCAAAATCAACATGCAGGTCATAATGTGTGGCATCCCACCAGCTTCTTGCAGGGCCGTTGGAACCCCGCAAGGTATCGGCATGGGTGAATGGCTGCGCAGCCAGATTTCCGGTCCTGGAAATCAGCGAAAGCAGGAGGAAGCCGCAACTGATGATACGTACGAAAGACATTAATTCGCTAATTTAGATTTCTTTTGCTGATTTATGCGCGTCCCCGTTATTTTCTGTCCCAACAGTACGCTGCGGGCAGTGCTTCTTTCTGGAGTATTTTTTTTATCCATCGGTTGCGGAGAGCGTTCGCATTCAGGCAAAAAGATTTTCCATTACAACGAATCGAGCGGAATCGCTTCTTTGGATCCGGCATTCGCCAAAAGCCAGTCGGTGATGTGGGCGGTCCATCAACTCTACAACACCCTGGTGGAACCGGGCGAAGACCTTTCCCTTCGCCCATCCCTGGCAAGAAGCTGGACGATCGACAGCAGCAAAACCGTCTACACATTCCGGCTGAGGAATGATGTATTCTTTCACGACGACCCGGTGTTCCCCGATGGAAAAGGCCGGCGCCTGGTTGCGTCGGATCTGGTGTACAGCCTTTCGCGCATCATTGATCCCCAGACTGCCAGCCCGGGAGCCTGGATTTTCAATGACAAACTCGATTCACTCCAACCCTTTTCCGCACCGGACGATACTACGTTCCGGCTGAAACTTTCCAAACCCTTTCAGCCCATCATCGGCATTCTGAGCATGCCCTACTGTTCGGTTGTGGCGCGGGAGGCGGTGAACCGGTACGGTAATGATTTCCGAAGACATCCGGTGGGGAGCGGCCCATTCAGGATGCTTGCCTGGGAGGAAGG
Organism: Ferruginibacter sp.; assembly: GCA_044238165.1. Classification (GTDB taxonomy): domain Bacteria; phylum Bacteroidota; class Bacteroidia; order Chitinophagales; family Chitinophagaceae; genus Ferruginibacter. Next base: position 1,951 of record JBIIDU010000048.1, read on the forward strand.
GCAGGCGCTGGTACTTACCTGTAATGCCCGTTATTTCGAAACAGACAGTGCCGGCAGCAGGCTCCCCTACCTCGATGGCGTTTTTGTTCATTTTCTCGACAGCAAGGCCACCGAATTCCTTTCCTTCCGTCAGGGAAAACTCGATTTCATCAACGATATCGACGCCAGTTATAAAGATGAGCTGCTGACCGGTACCGGCGAACTCCGAAAGGAATGGGAAAGCAGGATCCTGCTTCAGAAACATCCCTACCTCAATATTGAATACCTGGGCATACTGGCCGACACGAACAATCCGGTGCTGGCCGGCTCACCGCTGAAATTGAAAAAAATCAGGCAGGCAATAAATTACGGATTCGACCGCCGCAAACTGATCCGCTATATGCGTAATTCGATTGGAACGGCGGCAGAAAGCGGATTCGTTCCCATGGGACTTCCCTCCTTCAACAGCGAAGCGGTAAAGGGTTACCGTTATGAACCCGAAATAACGGGCAGGTTGCTGGAAGAAGCGGGTTTTCCGGGAGGCAAAGGGCTTCCCACCATCACACTGCAAACTATTCCCCAGTATGCCGATCTGGCAACTTTCATTGCGAATGAGCTGGGGCGTTCAGGCATACCCATAAAAATAGAGACCCTTCAAAAAAGCCTGCTGCTTGAACAGACGGCAAAATCGAAATCAGTTTTTTTCAGAGGAAGCTGGATAGCCGACTATCCGGATGCGCAGAACTACCTGAGTGTTTTTTACGGAAAGAATCCGGCTCCACCCAACTATACCCGTTACCGGAATGCGGCTTTTGATGTTTTGTATGAGCGGGCGTTGATGGAAAACCGCGACACTACCCGCTATGAACTTTACCGAACCATGGACCGGATGGTTATTGCCGATGCCCCTGTAGTGCCGCTTTGGTACGACATGGCCATACACCTGGTACAGCCACGGGTATCCGGCTTTCATCCCAATGCATTGAACATGCTTGAACTAAGGCGTGCAGATAAGACAATCACTCCTACAATTTCCAGATGAAGAAAAAAGTATAAGGGAAGTAAACGAAGGGTAGCGCAATTTAAGTGAGGCCTAAATGGGACTTACTGGTTTTTCTTCAGTTTGTCTTTGAACACTTTCTGAAATTTCTCCACTTTGGGGCGAACGACCATCTGGCAGTAGCCCTGTTCCGGATTGTCGTTGTAGTAATTCTGGTGGTAGTCTTCCGCCTTGTAGAACTTTACAAAGGGTTCCAGGGAAGTGACTACAGGCTTGTCCCAGGCGCCGCTTTTGTTGAGAGCGTCAATATATTTCTGTGCCTTGGCTTTCTGTTCGTCGTTATGATAAAACACCGCCGAACGGTACTGGGTGCCTATATCGTTCCCCTGACGGTTGAGTGTGGTTGGGTCGTGCGTTTGCCAGAATACCTCGAGCAGCTCGTCGAAACTGATTTTGGATGGGTCGAACAGAATCTGAAGGCATTCCGCATGGCCCGTGGCACCGGTGCAAACCTCCTTGTAATTCGGATTCTCCACATGCCCGCCGCTGTAGCCGCTGGCCACCCGGATCACTCCTTCAAGCTGCTGGAAGACTGCTTCGGTGCACCAAAAACACCCGTTGCCCAGGGTAGCTGTGTCGGTTTTCGCTTGGACGGAGGCGGATTCATTCATGGTATTGATTTTTTTATGTTTCTGCGATGATTGGGCACAGGCCCCAAGTGCGGCAAGCAGCAACAAGGTGCAAGTTAATCGGAAATTCCGGCAGCTATGTATCATGCTTCCATAACAATAATTGGGAGGAAGGGTTCATCGGAACAGGAAATTCCGTTTTTCAGAAAATCGCACCCGGACAAGAAATGTCCGTTGACCCTAATGCATTAGTTTGCATATGCATGAATACAGTGGGCGAACACATTAAAGAGAAGAAAAACAATTTTGGGCATAGAAGAAAGCGGGCGATCTGCCTGCCTTTGCTTTGTCTGCTGCTCTTTGCCTGCCATAATCCACCGAGTATGAACAAGATTACACCGCACCCCCTCCGGCTCCGTCCCGGGCAGTTGCTTCGCGAAGAAATAGAAGCCTATGTGAAGAAAAACCATATAGAAGCAGGATGGATCGCCTCCTGCGTGGGAAGCCTTGCGCAATATCATATCCGATTTGCGAACCAGCCCCGGGGCAACCGGGCGCAGGGGCACTTTGAAATCGTGAGCCTGAACGGTACGGTTTCAGAAAACGGCAGCCACATGCACATCAGTATCAGCGACAGCACGGGCGTCACTACCGGCGGCCATTTGCTCGATAGTTGCATCATATACACTACAGCCGAAATCATTATCCTCGAAACAGACCGCTACCGCTTTCGGCGGGAAAAGGACGGCACCACCCCCTGGGAGGAGTTGCAGATCGAGCAGGTCCCAAAGCCCTAAAAAAAATAGGGCTGTCGCAATGGACAGCCCGTGTTTTGTTTTTTTTGGAGGAGTGAATCTTTAGGCGATTTCGACTTCGGCACCCACCTCGGTCAGTTTGGCCTTGATATCTTCGGCGGTGGCTTTGTCCACACCTTCCTTCACAGGCTTGGGAGCACCGTCAACGAGGTCTTTGGATTCTTTCAGTCCCAGGCCGGTGAGTTCCTTGACGATTTTCACCACGCCCAGTTTGTTGCCCCCGGCTGCTTTAAGAATTACATTGAATGAGGTCTTCTCCTCAACGGCGGCTGCACCACCACCTCCGTCGCCACTTACTACAACTGCTGCTGCGGCCGGTTCAATGCCATATTCTGATTTCAGAAAATCTGCCAACTCCTGTACTTCCTTTACAGTGAGGTTTACGAGGCTTTCAGCCAATACTTTTACGTCTGCCATGTTGTTTTAATTTTTTCCGACTTCATTTTTGCACGTGGCAAATCCGCCGGAGGGTTTAAAAAAATTGTTATAATTAATTGGAACAATCCAATATAATTAGTTTGAAATGAAGCTTTTAATTAAGCTTCAGGAGCTGCGCCGGCATTATCCTCTGGGGCCGGATTTTCATTCCCCTTTTCCGGAGCGGCCTCTGGCGCAGCTTCAGTTGCAGGAGCGACGGCTTCAGCAACAGTAGCGGCAACTTCTTTACCGGAAGCATTGTCCTTGTTTTGGAGAGCGCCAATCACACGTTGTATGGGCGAGTTCAGCAAACCGATGATTTCGCCGATGAGCTCGTTCTTCGTCTTGATTTTGGTAAGCGCTACCAACTGGTTGTCGCCCACAAAAATATCGCCGTTGATGAAGGCAGCTTTGAGCTGAGGCTTTTCGCCCTTGCTTTCTTTTCGGAAACCCGAGAGAATCAGGGCGGGCTCCTTGGGGTTGTCGCTGAAGAGCAGGGCGGTCACCTTGTGCAGCGAATCGTAAACACCGGTGTATTTTTCAGCATCAATACCTTCAAGTGCCTTGCGGATCAGGGTGTTTTTGGCCACTTTCATCTCCACATTCTTGTCGAAGCAGTGACGGCGCAGGTTGCTCACCTGGGCTACCGTCAGGCTCTCGGTATCGGTAACGTAGAAGTTGCTGTACTGGTTGAACTTGCCCTTCAGCACTTCAATCACTTCGTTTTTTTCTTGTTTGGTCATGACATTTATTTTGTGCGTCCGTGACCGGAGCCCGAACGCGGGGTATTAGTTTTGAACAGATTTTGTATCGATCATGATGCCGGGACTCATGGTGCTGGCCATACTTACGCCTTTGAGGTAGGTTCCTTTTGCGGAAGAGGGCTTCAGTTTCATCAGCGCATTGATCAGTTCCTGGCTGTTTTCAGCGATTTTTTCGGCGCTGAAACTCACGCGGCCGATGGAGGCATGGATGATGCCCACTTTATCAACCTTGAACGATATTTTTCCTCCCTTCACATCGGATACGGCAGCAGCCACATCGTTGGTAACGGTACCTGTTTTGGGGTTGGGCATAAGGTTACGTGGCCCCAGCACTTTACCCAGCTTACCGATTTTGGGCATGACGGCAGGTGTTGCAATGATGACATCCACATCGGTCCAGCCGCCATCGATTTTCTGAATAAATTCGTCGAGTCCTACGAAATCGGCTCCGGAGGATTTTGCGGCTTCTTCCTTGTCGGGGGTGCAGAGCACCAGCACGCGCTTGGTTTTACCGGTACCGTGCGGAAGCGATACGGTTCCGCGGATTGCCTGGTCGGCTTTCTTGGGATCAACGCCCAAACGGATATGCAGGTCGACCGAGCTGTCGAACTTGGTGGTGTTTACCTGTTTGACAAGCGCTGAGGCCTCCTTGAGGGAATAGACCTTGTTGCTGTCAACCTTGGTATTGGCTATTTTTCTTTTTTTGGTAATCATGGTGGTTCATTTTGTGCCGGAAGGTGAACCGGCCGTTTGGTTATCAATTGTTTTCCCAGGGCGCTGTGCCTTCCACGGTGAGGCCCATGCTGCGGGCGGTGCCGGCAACCATGGTCATGGCGCTCTTTAATGTGAAGGCATTGAGGTCGGCCATCTTGTCTTTGGCGATTTCCTCAACCTGGGACCAGCTTACCTTGCCCACCTTGCTCCGGTTGGGCTCTTTGCTGCCGCCTTTGATTTTGGCGGCTTCCATGAGCTGCACGGCGGCAGGCGGAGTTTTGATAACAAACTCGAACGATTTGTCGGCGAAAACGGTGATGAGAACGGGAAGAACTTTTCCCTGCTTGTCCTGCGTGCGTGCATTGAACTGCTTGCAGAACTCCATGATGTTGATTCCCTTGCTACCCAGGGCCGGTCCTATCGGCGGGGCGGGATTGGCTTGTCCTCCTTTGCATTGGAGTTTGACATAGCCGGTTACTTCTTTTGCCATGTATATGTTTTTTGGTATTAGCGTCCGGATAATTGTAATCAGGACTCCCAAACTCACTGGATTCTTAGGTGCTTCCCGAAGGAACTACACCTTTGAATACTGTAAAAGAACTGATTGGGGGTGCAAAATTAGGGTTTTCATTGAAAAAACCAAAAAATTGAGCTGAATAATCCCGCTCCGCCATGCCTGAATTCAAAAAATGATGTTCCGGGAATTGCTGACCTCCTCCCGAAACCGCTGAATAAAAGTGATGTAAAAATGAGGAGAGCCGGCAGCAATATATCAAAAATTCAAACCTCCGCCCCCGCTTATTTCTGAATGCCTTATGAAACCCCTGTTGAGGGGTTTTTGGTTCAGTAAAACAGTTTTGCTGCCGGAACCTATTATTTGAAAAAGCTTGCCGTCTGGCAAATGAATCCTTGCACTTTTCACCAGAGGCTTACCCAGTACATATTCTCCACTCGAGGGGTTTACCGGATAAAAGCCCAGTACCGAGAAAATATACCAGGCACTCATTTGACCACAATCATCATTTCCGATCATGCCGGTTGGGGTGTTCTTATAAAACTCATTACAAATTCGGCTAACCAGTTCTGCGGTCCTTTCCGGCTTATCAGAGTACCTGTACAGGTACGCAATATGATGACTGGGTTCATTGCCATGGGCATACTGACCAATCATCGCTTCCTGACCCAAAAATTTATTCGGATTTGAAGCCTTGATAGAAAAGAAACTGTCTAATTGACTGGTGAAATTTTTCATTCCGCCCAAAAGTTCCAGCATACCATCCACATCATACTGGGCAGGCGTCCATAAATATTGCCAGGCATTGGCTTCTGTGTAATCGCCGGGATTGTTCATGGGGGAGGTAGCCATTAAGGGATCGAAAGGGCGGCGCCAATTTCCCTTACTATCCCTGCCCCTGAATTGCCTTGTACTGCTGTCAAATAAATTCCTATAAAAAACAGCACGCAGGAAATATTTATCAGCAATTTCGTTTTTCCCCATCTTATCTGCCATCAATCCAATGCAATAATCATCCACGCCATGTTCCAATGTTCTTGATACGGACTCGTTATCCAAACTGCCAAACGGATAGTAACCAAATTGATTGAGCAGTGTCCAGTTGCTGTTGATATGATTTTCAGTGGTTGATTTTATCATTTGCCGCAACGCCTCTTCAGCGTCAAATCCGTTGAATCCCTTCATATAGGCATCGGCAATTACCGGAATGGAATGATTCCCAATCATGCAATAATTATCCTTTCCCCAGACTGCCCAAATAGGCAGGAATCCGGCCGCCTTGCTGTGGGCCATCATACTATTGATAAAGCCATCTACCCTTTCGGGAGCGAGCAGGGTGTACAAAGGGTGTGCCGCCCTGTATGTGTCCCAAAGGGAAAAAGTGGAATAATACTCAGCATTTTTTGCTTGTCTGATTGTGTCGTCTGCTCCCCGGTACCGTCCATCGGCATCAGCTATATTACTTGGCTGTATGAAAAGGCGGTACATGCAGGTATAGAAAATTTCCTTTTGCCGCCGATCGCCTTCAATTTCAACACGCCCCAAATAACTGTTCCAGACATCCCGGGCATTATTGACAACTTGCTGAAAATTCCAATCAGGCAGTTCATGAAGCATGTTGTTTCTAGCACCTTCGACACCAACCGTTGATAAGGCAATTTTTGTTTGAAGTACCCTATCGTTCAACGCAAAATCCAATGTATAACGAGGGGCCGCTTCTTTTTCCCTTCTTGACAAAAGATTTACCTGGTTGAACGATTGGTCGAAAGAGATGGTGAAAAAATATTTCCGCTGTACCCAGTTCTTGGTGTGACAATAGCCACTGATTGTATGATTGTCTTCGATTTTCACATCACAATCAAGCACCAGGGAGTCAGTCAGGAACCGTAGGCCGTGCTGTAAATCAACCAGCAATTTGGCTTTTTTCGTCGGATAAGTATATCGGTGAAAAGCAACCCTCTCCGTACAAGTCAGTTCAACTTTGACTTTGTTATTCAAGGTGACGGTATAATAGCCGGGTAACGCTTTTTCCGATTCCTTGGAATAGGTTTCTCCAAATGAATCTTTCTTATCCTCCGTGAAGGGCTGTAACAGTACATCGCCAAATTCATTGATGCCTGTACCGTTTGCCCTTGTCTGCGAAAAGCCCAGGATGAAACTGTCTTTGTATTGATAGCCGCTGGTATAATCCCAGCCTTTGTCCGCGTTGTCGGGGCCGGGTTGCACCATTCCAAAAGGCATACAGGGGCCGGGGAATGTGTGTCCGGTGCCTTCACTCCCGATGAAGGGGTTTGCATATATGGTATAATCAATTCGTTCCCGTGATTTGCAGGAAATCATAGATAACATCAACATTACGGATACTATTTCCTTCATTCATTCATTTTTATATCAAACACTGCCACATCAAAAGGACTTAACTGAATCTTATTATTATATAGTTGGCGCTTACCGAACAAAAGCTTTTCATTTTTATTTATATCATTGAACGTAGCGACTTGTTCTTCACCCGAAAGATTTACAACCACCAAAGCTTTACCCGCATTATTACATCTGTAAAAACTAAATACATTATCGTTATCATTTATTGCATGTTGAAAGGAGCCATTAGCTAATGCAGGATGACTTTGCTTGAGACGAATCAGTTTTTTATAATGATTAAATAGTGAACTATCGTTGTTTATTTGTTCTTCTACAGATATTCCATCATTAGGAGTAATGAAGTTATTTTCCCGCCAGCTACCTGCCTGTTCGTACCACGTGGCCATACCCTTTCCTTTACCGGACGAATACCAATCAAATGCAGCACGGCGTGGAATATCATTACCATCTGTATTTCCCCAGTTACCGCTTTTACCTTTCATGCCAATTTCTTGGCCATAATAAATGGACGGAACACCCCCTATAAGCAATTGTAAGGCAGCAGCAAGCTTTTGTTTTATTATGTTTGGCTCAATAGAAGCAAACCTATCCAAATCATGATTTTCAAGAAATAAAATTTGCTCTTTTCCAGTTGGGCATTTTGCTAAGATAGTATCTGCATTTTGTATTAATTTCTGTTTATTGAATGAAATAATCGCCTGCTGTAAACCAAAGCCAAACATCCTGTCCACATCAGTATTTTTAAAGTAGCCGAAGCCATAATCTTTCCAGTCCGACTGTTCCGCTACATTTTTAAGTTTTGGATTGAGTTTTTTTAAATGATCCAACAAAGGTTTCCAGAAATGAATAAATAAATCTGTGAGTGCCGGTTTACTATCTAAATGATCCATTGCATGATCCAATCTGAAACCATCTACACCATCATCAAACTTCCCATCTTTGTTGGGGTCAACAAAAAAGGAGAACAATTTCTTATTATAATCGAGTACCTGTTGATTTCGTAGGTTAACGGTCGTTACTTTAATAGATGAACCATCGTAACTATTTAGCTGTCGTAAATCAAACAACATAGTTGATGGAATCAAATGCTGTGCATCATCAAATAAAATATAATCGCTGAATGATGAACTGATATTTCCGACAGCATCCTTCCACCATGCGTGCTTTTCTGACACATACTGTGTTTCCATATCCATATACACTTTCATCCCCCGCTTATGTATTTCTTTTACAAGCGAAATATAATCCTGCATCGTACCAAACTCGGTATCAATCTTTTCAAAATCATTTGCAAAATAATTATGGTAGCAATCCGCTTCGTATAAAGGCAGCAGTAGTAAAGAAGTGATACCTAAGTCTTGCAAATAAGGTAGTTTTTGCTTCAATCCATTCAAGTCTCCCTGCTTATCACCATTCCCATCATAAAAACTGCGCTGAAATACATGATAAATTATTTCACCTTTTTCCGCGGATGACCGATGTTGCGCAAGGCTAGTCATGCTGCTAATGAGCAGAATGAACGGTATAATTGCCTTTATATTCATTTAAAGATATTTTCTATACAATTTCATAAATAACTGCTTCAAATGGCTTATAGCGTTTGTTAAAGGAGGGGTTCTTGTAGTTGCTAATGAGAATATGGCTATTGGTTAAATCTATTTCAGTTTCCAGCAGAGCCTGTTCTTCAGAAAAATTTAGGACCACCAAGAGTTTCTGATCGCCGAAATCTCTGATGTAAGAAAATAATTGCTTGTTACATTCATCAACCGGCTCGAAAGTGCCATAGATAAGTGAGCGATTTTTTTTTCGCAATTCAACCATTGCTCTGAAATAATTCAGTACAGAATCAGTACGAGATTCCTGTTCGGCTACATTCAGTGATTGGTAATTTTGATTTAGTGCAAGCCAAGGATTTCCTGTTGTAAATCCTGCCTGATAGGAATCGTCCCATTGAAGGGGAGTTCGACCATTATCCCTGCTAATAGTTGAATGCGAATTTAAGAATGCCTGATAGTTTTCCCCCTTTTGCTTTAATTGATGGTAATAGTTGATGGTATAAAGATCTCGGTAGTTACTAATATTGGTGTGATTGGTATTTACCATACCAATTTCATCTCCGTTATAGATATAAGGTGTGCCCCGCATGCTCAACAAAAATGTATGCAGCATTTTTGCAGATAGTTCCCTGAATTGAAGACTATCGTTTCCATAACGGCTTGTCATCCGACTCATGTCATGGTTGCCCAGGTAAATTGTGCCCCATCCTTTTTCGGCAAACACTTGATCCCAATTGTGAAATATCTTTTTCCACGCCACTAAATCGCGGTTGTTGTCATCCGCATACATAAAATTCTCTTTACTTATGCCAAATCCAGTGTGGTCAAAATGATAAAATGTTTGAAGTTCATTTCGGCTTTCATCAACGAAAAGCAATGCATCTTTGATGTTTACACCTGATGCTTCACCTACATTCATGCAATCATATTTGGAAAACACTTCCCTGTTCATTTCCTGTAAGTAGGCATGTAGGTTAGGTCCTTTTGCATAGTAGGGGAACCAATCGGCAATTGACATGTGCTGGGGCAAGACGGGAAATGATGTATCTTTTGAAATGCAGGTAATAACATCCAACCTAAAGCCATCAATACCTTTATCCATCCACCATTTCATCATTTCATACACCTCACTTCTAACTTGCGAATTTTCCCAATTCAGATCGGGCTGCTTTTCACTAAATATATGGAAGTAGTAACTGTTCGTGTGAGCATCATATTTCCAGGCATTACTCTCTTTATCAAAAATACTCCAGCGAAAAGGTGGCTCACCTTTTTCTGCGTCCCACCAATGATAATACTTACGGTACGGATTGTCTCTCGATTTTTTACTTTGTTTAAACCAGTAATGTTCATCACTGGTATGATTTACAACCAAATCCATAATCAGCCTTATACCCCTTTCGTGTAGACCTTTGAGTAATGTATCAAAATCATCCATGGTTCCAAACTGCTGTATAATGGATCTATAATCAGATATATCATAGCCCATATCATCGTTGGGGGATTCATATATAGGATTCAACCATACCACATCTACACCTAAACTTTTTATATAGTCCAATTTTTCCACAATGCCTTTTAAATCACCTAATCCATCCCCATTGCTATCTTTAAAACTTCGGGGGTAAACCTGGTATACTACCACCTCCTTCCACCATTGTCTGTTAAATTTACCTTGCATACAATTAGGGGTTACTTTAATTCCTTGTTCATTATTGATGCTTTATATGCATCGAACACATGTGCTATTAATGATACGCGTAGAAATAAGCCCTGCACGCCCCGGGATTTAAATTAAATATAATCATAGTGGTTTTATGATTCGTGATGAACCATCATTCACAAATAACCAGCAAACAAACGAAACCAGTAAGCAAAGTGTTATGATAAGGAACAATGAAGAGTAATCACCTGTATCATTCACCAGCTTTGAAATACCGGGTGTCATCAAGGCGGGGAACACAATACTAAAATTAAACAAGCCCATAAATAACCCCATTTTACGGGCATCGACTTTCTCTGTCATGATGGCAAATACGAGCGAAATAACAGCCGACCATCCAATACCGCAGATGATCATTCCAAGATAAAAATATTTCTCCTGCGTGCCGAGCAT
>JBIIDU010000258.1:0-3631 GCA_044238165.1 Ferruginibacter sp.
CCTTACAGTTCATGCTGAACGAACCCGGATACAGGACCCTGTCGGCCGGGCTCAGTCTTTCGTTGCTGCTCAATGCGCTTTTTTTCACCATCTTCATCAACCGAAGGAAAGACCAGACCGCGAAAGGCATATTCATCACCACCCTTTTTTACGGTTTGCTCGTTCTGTCCGTCAAAACATTCCTTTGACCCTTTTCCGGCAAAGCCCTAATACCATTTGAACCCCATGAATCAATCGGCCTGGTACCAAGACTGGTTTAATTCGCCTTACTATCACCTTCTCTACCAGCATCGTGATGAACAGGAGGCTGCGGAATTCATCGACCGTCTCATGGGTTACCTTCATCCCCGGGAGGGAAGCCGCATGCTCGATGTGGCCTGCGGGAAGGGCCGTCACGCGGTGCAGCTGGCCCGTTACGGATTCGAGGTTACCGGTATCGACCTCAGTGAGGAGAGCATTGCATTCGCTAAAATGACGGAGACACCGAACCTGCAGTTTTTCCGGCACGATATGCGCCAGCCTTTTTACATCAATTACTTCCATTACGCCTTCAATTTTTTCACCAGCTTCGGGTATTTCGACACCCGCCACGAACATGCGGCAGCAATACGCACCGTTGCCGATGCCTTGCAGCCCGGAGGTATTTTTGTACTCGACTACCTGAATGCGGGACGATCCGGGAACGCGCCGGTCAGAACGCAGGAGGAAACCATCGGCGGGGTGACGTACCGGATTGACAAATGGTCCGACCCCCACCACCTTTATAAGCGGATCGAGGTTAACGACAATGCAAAGGGTGTCCACCAGGAATTCACCGAAAAAGTGGCCAGCTTCAGTCTCGCCGAATTCGAGGCATTTTTTTCGGCGAAGCGGCTCCGCATCACCGAAATTTTTGGCGATTATTCCTTCAGTGCGTTCGACCTGCTGCATTCACCGCGCCTGATCATCATGGCGGTGAAGGAATGATCCGGATACAGGCCTTACCTTATATTTGACGGAAATCCGCAGGGATTGGCATGGAATACAGATATTTGTCTCCGGGCCGGGTGCGGAACTTCAACTGAAGCAAAACATGGAGATACTCATACTGCTCGTGCTCATAGTGGTCAACGGACTCTTTGTGATGAGCGAGATTGCCCTGGTCAGCGCCCGCAAGAGCCGGCTTGAATCGCTTAGCAACAAAGGCGATGAGAAGGCCCGTGCTGCCCTTGACCTGGCCGAGAACCCCGAAAAATTCCTGTCTACCGCCCAAATCGGCATCACCCTGATATCGATCCTCACGGGTGTGTATTCGGGCGAAAAGTTCAGCGAGAACCTGGTGCCCTTCTTCGAACGTTTCGAAGCGCTCCGGCCCTATGCTTCCACCATTTCAACGGTACTCATCGTCATCATCGTCACCTTCCTGTCTATTGTGATCGGCGAGCTCATCCCCAAGCGTCTGGGCATGATCCAGGCAGAAAAGATTGCACGGTTGGTGGCCAGGCCCATGAATTTCTTCTCGGCCATCGCCCATCCGATTGTATGGCTGCTCAACCTGATCACCCATTTCATCTTCAAATTGTTCAATGTGAAGAAGGGCAGCGATGCCGCGGTTACTGAGGAAGAAATCAAAGCCATGATTTCCGAAGGAAGCGAACACGGTACCATCGAGGAAGAGGAGAAGGAAATAATTGAACGTGTGTTTCACCTGGGCGACCGCAAAATAACCGGGCTGATGACCCACCGGACCGAAATCGTGTGGTTTGACATGAACGATACCGTACAAACCGTCATTGACCGGGGCGGCGATATCATCTATTCCACCTATCCCGTATGCGACAAAACAGTCGATGACATCAAAGGCATCATCTACCTCAAGGAGTTGCTGCGTGCCGAAAAAAATGTGGCTTTGCACACGCTGGCCCGCCCCGCCCTTTTTGTGCCGGAGAACAACAGCCCTTACCAGTTGCTGGAGAAGATAAAATCCACCCGCATCCACAGCTGTTTCATCGTTAATGAATACGGAACGCTTGAAGGGATGATCACGCTGAACGACATCCTTGAAGCCATTGTAGGTGATGTGCCCCAGAGCGGGCAGGAGGAATACCAGATTGTGGAGCGGCCCGACGGCACCTTCCTGGTCGACGCCCAGATCACATTCTATGACTTTTTGAGCCGCTTCGAAAAAACCGAATGGATGAACGAGGGGGAGCATGAATTCGATACGGTGGCCGGTTTCGTGCTGCATGAACTGGAGCATATACCCGCAACCGGTGAATCGTTCAGCTGGCGCGGCTTCCGCTTCGAAATCATCGATATGGACGGGCAGCGTATCGACAAGCTGCTGGTAAGCATCTCGGATGAACTCCGCGACACGATCGACGCCGCATCCTGACCGCTCATCCCTATTTCCCCTTCTGCAGGCCGATTGCGATTATATTTGCTAACGCAACCTGTTCATGAAACTCCGGAATACCATAGCCCTGTCTTTCCAAACCGTCCGGAGCAACCGTCTTCGTACAGCCATCACCGTTATCATCATCGCCCTGGGCATCATGGCCCTGATTTCCATCATCACGGCGGTGGAAGCGGTGAATAGGAGCCTTACGGAAAGCTTTTCCACGATGGGCGCTAATTCCTTCAGCCTGCGCCATCGCGAACGGACGGTACGCTTCGGAGGCCCGCCCCGCGGCGACGCACGGGTGGTGCGGCGCAATGCGCGCTCCCGGGTGGCAAAGGAGGGACGTGTGATCACATTCGACGAGGCCCGCGCCTTCAGCCGCAACTTCCGCTTCCCTGCCAAAGTGGGCATCGCACTCTCAGGACCCGGGGGCATCATTGTCAGCCAGGGTTCGGTGAAAACCAGCCCCGATATCCGGCTTGTCGGCGGTGATGTGAATTACCTGGCCATCAACGGCTATGAGTTGCTGGCAGGGCGCAATTTCAGCGAGGCCGATGTGGAGAGCGGACGCAGCGTCTGTGTCATCAGCAGCGTGGTGGCCCGCAAACTATACGGTGAAAAAGTGCAGAAGGCCCTCGACAAGGTCATTACCGTCGCCAACAGCAAGTACCGCGTGGTGGGAGTACTGAAGGAGAAGGGCAGCAGCGCTTTCATGAATGCCGATAAAGTGGTCATTACCACCTACAACAATATCCGGCGCGTTTTCGGTTCCGACGGCAAATCGTACAACATTGCCGTGCAGGTGCCCGACATGAAGATGATGGACGTGGCGGTAGGGGAGGCCATCGGAGTGTTCCGGCCCGTCCGGAAACTGCTCGTGAAGGATGCCGACAACTTTTATGTGGACAAAAGCGACAGCATCGTGCAGTCGTTCCTCAAAAATCTGGGTTTTCTGAAATATGCCACGCTGGCCATCGCCCTCATTACCCTCATTGGCGCCGCCATCGGCCTGATGAACATCATGCTGGTAGCGGTGAATGAACGCACCCGCGAAATCGGCCTCATCAAATCCATTGGCGGGAAGGCCTCCGAGGTAAGGGCCCAGTTTCTCTGGGAGGCTGTGATCATCAGCCTGCTGGGGGCGGTGGTGGGTATCCTGGCCGGCATTCTGCTCGGTAACCTGGTGGCGTTGCTGCTAAAAACAGGCTTCGTCATTCCCTGGGCCTGGGTGGGTGCCGGGGTGGTGGTATG
>JBIIDU010000259.1:0-3627 GCA_044238165.1 Ferruginibacter sp.
TCCACCCCATGCCTATGTTCAGATACAGGAAGCGTATAAACTGATTACAACCGCCGACCGGAGGGCATTACAGGATCGCATCTCATATTTCAGGAACTGTGCAGCTTCATTGCCGCAATGGCGGTTCCTCAACAGCACAACCCCTATCCAGGGTATTTTGCCCGAAAACAACCGCCAAACCCGGGAGCTTGCTGAACACCTCTTCCATCAGGGCTTTTTTGTAAAAGCCATTCTGCCCCCCAGCGTTCCCGAAGGCAAGGAACGAATACGAATCTGCCTGCACAGTTTCAATACGCAGGAGGAAATCGGCGCACTCTTCAACGCCTTACGTCTTTTCAAACCCGACTGATTTATCTTTATGCAAAAAACATGAGTGTCATTGTAGCCGGCATCCATACAGGCACAGGAAAAACAATATGCTCCGCCATCCTTTGTCAGGCCACCGGATTCGATTACTGGAAACCCGTTCAGGCCGGCGATCTCGACCGGTCGGACTCGTTGTTTGTTCGCGAAATAGTAAGTAACCCAGCCTGCACCATACACCCCGAGCGTTACCGGCTCAACACGCCCATATCGCCCCACGAGGCGGCAAAGATCGATGGGGTGGAAATCCGTAAAAGCGATTTTCAGCTACCCGATACCAGAAACCAACTGGTGGTGGAAACCGCCGGCGGCGTGATGAGTCCGCTGGCAGAAGGCTTTCTGATCATCGACCTGATTGCGTTGCTGAAACTTCCCGTGGTATTGGTTTCCGGAAATTATCTGGGAAGCATCAACCATACGCTGCTCTCTATAGAAGCGCTGAACCACCGGCACATTCCCGTGCACGGCATCATCTTCAACGGACCGTCCACTCCCTCTTCGGAAAGTTTTATCCTAAAAAGCAGCAAACTCAAGCAGTTGTTTTCAGTACCGACATTCGATGCGCTCAACAGAAAAAACATCAGCGATTTTGTGAACGCCCACCCGATAACACTTCCATGATCCACAGCAGCAACCCCACCGAATACATCTGGCATCCGTTCACACAGATGAAGAAGGCGCCGGAACCGGTGCATATCGTCAGGGCAAAGGATTGCACACTTTATGACAAGGACGGCAACACCTATATCGATGCCATTTCTTCCTGGTGGGTGAACATACACGGGCACTGCCGGGAGGAAATCGCCGAAGCCATCGGCAAACAGGCAAAAGAACTCGCCCATATCATCTTCGCCGGATTCACCCATACACCCGCCATCCGGCTGGCAGAAAACATCATCGGGTTGTTGCCGGAACCATTCAGCAAGGTATTTTTCTCCGACAACGGTTCCACCTCCGTGGAAGTGGCGCTGAAAATGGCCATGCAATACCGGCACAACGAAGGCATGACCCACAAGAGGAAAATCATCGCCTTCGAAAACTCCTACCATGGCGACACCTTCGGTTCCATGAGCGTGGCCGCCCGCAACGCATTCAACGCACCATTCGAAGATTTTCTGTTTGAAGTGATCCACCTGCCCCTGCCCGATGCCACAAACCGGCATGCCGTAATAAAAAAATTCACCGAACTCACGGATAGCGGCGAGGTATCCCTCTTCATCTTCGAGCCGCTGGTGCAGGGTGCTGCCGGCATGCACATGTATGCAGCCGCCGACCTCGACGAATTGATCAGTATCGCCCGAAGAAACGATGTGCTCTGCATTGCCGACGAAGTGATGACAGGATTCGGAAGAACCGGAAAAATTTTCGCGATCGACCACCTTGCCAACAAGCCCGACATCATCTGCCTCAGCAAGGGCATTACCGGAGGCTTCATGCCCCTGGGACTAACGGCCTGCACCCAACGCATCTATGACGCCTTCTATTCGGATGATGCGTATAAGACTTTTTTTCACGGACATTCCTACACAGCCAACCCCCTGGCTTGCGCGGCCGCCAATGCCAGTATCGCCTTGTTGAAGGAGGATGATTGCCACAAACAGATCCAACAGATTTCCGAACAATTGAAGGAATACGCCAGGAATTTAGGCCAGCACCCGCTGGTAAAAAACATGCGACACCTGGGCACCATACTGGCTTTTGAAGTAGCTACCGTGGAAAATGACGATTATTTCAACAGCCTGCATTACCGGCTGCAGGATTTTTTCAAGCGGCAGGGCGTTTTCCTGAGGCCGCTGGGCAACACCGTGTATGTGATGCCGCCCTACTGCATCACGAAGAACGAATTGAAAAAAGTTTTTGAAGCAATTGAAGAAGCCATAAAAATGGTGTTAAGTGGTAAATGATGAATTTTGTATGAAGAGGCAATCATGACTCTTTGCGTAAAAAAAGGATCAGACAAAGACGAAGTTTCTACCCGAAGACTGATCTTTCTGCGCTCTCTGCGAATACTATGCGAACTCTGTGTGAAAAACAATAGTCTGAACTATGATTGACATGATTGAATGAGGACTATGATGAATGCCCTCAGCTCATACGCTTACTGAATAGGCTAAAGACTTTCCGGCTATAAGAATCGCCTTGTGTCCTTTGTGCAAATCCTTTGTGCACCATGTGATAAAATCCATTCTCCCTCCGTCTTTTATCACGTTATCAGGGCTAAAGCCCGTCAACCTTTTTTCTCCTGACATCCCCACCCTAAAGGGCGGAGCTACCAGGCTCTTCATTCAAAACTTAACATTCAAAACTTAACACGACACTAAAAGCACTCTGCGTACAAAAAAATCTGCTCAACTCCTTTCCTCCCAAATAGAAGCCAGGTGCACAATGGTTTCCGCCGCCTTGGCCATATCGCGGATGCCTACCCATTCCAGCTTGCTGTGGATATTCTGCATGCCGGTAAACAGGTTGCAGCAGGGCAAGCCCATAAAACTGAGCCGGCTGCCGTCGGTACCGCCCCGGATGATTTCTTTTTTCACGGGAAGGCCCGCACGACGAACGGCTTCTTCGGCATAAGCCACCACCTGCGGATGCTTGTCGAGTACCGACTTCATATTACGATACTGCTCGGTGATTTCATAACGTATAGTGGCACCGGAATACTGCTTCACCACCCCTTCGGCCAGTTGACGGAGCCGTGAGTGGTGGGCCTCGAGACCCGATGTTTCAAAGTCGCGCACAATGAATTGAATCGTCGCCTTTTCGGCGATACCGCTGAAACTGACCGGATGTACAAATCCCTGACGGGCTTCGGTGGTTTCCGGACTCCATTCCCTGGCAGGTAACGCCGACAAGATGGCTCCGGCCACCTTCAGCGCATTTACCAGTTTTTCTTTCGCATAACCGGGATGGGTAATCACTCCATCCACAACCAGGGTAGCCATATCGGCGTTGAAGGTCTCATCCTCAATGCTTCCAGCCTCGCCCCCATCGAGCGTATAACCGTAGGAAGCACCCACCCGGGCCATATCGATACGGGCCGTGCCCTGGCCAACCTCTTCGTCGGGTGTAAACACAATCTTCACCGGTCCGTGCTTCACGGCAGGATGCTGCATAAAAAAGAGTGCCGCCTCCATGATGGCCGCCACACCGCTCTTGTCGTCGGCGCCCAACAGGGTGGTTCCGCTGGCCGTGATGATGCCGTTGCCGATATGCTCTTTGAGATAAGGTGAGTTGATCAAGGAGAGCACCTGTGTGGGATCGTCG
>JBIIDU010000260.1:0-3621 GCA_044238165.1 Ferruginibacter sp.
CCGGTTATCGTGTTACGGTGGTGGAAAAACACGAAATGCCCGGTGGCCGCGCCCGCCAGTTCCGCACTGAGGGCTTCACGTTCGACATGGGTCCCAGCTGGTACTGGATGCCTGATGTGTTTGAACGTTATTTCAACTGTTTCGGTAAAAAGGTTTCCGATTATTATCAGCTCGACCGGCTCGATCCTTCCTACCGGGTATACTGGCCCGAGGGACTGATGGATATTCCCGCCGATTACGGAGCTCTGCGTCAGCTTTTCGAACAAGTTGAACCCGGAAGCGCAAAGGCCCTCGACCGCTTTATGGACGAGGCCGCTTACAAGTACCGCGTGGGCATCAACAAGCTTGTATTCAAGCCCGGGCTTTCGCTGCGCGAGTTCGCCGATACCGAACTGATCAAGGGGATGTTCCGTCTCGATGTGTTCACTTCCGTCAAAAAACATATCGCCCGATTTTTCAAAGATTCCCGCCTGCGGCAATTGCTCGAATTTCCCGTTTTGTTTCTCGGTGCCCTCCCCGAACATATTCCCGCACTCTACAGCCTGATGAACTATGCCGATATCCGCCTTGGAACCTGGTATCCGCAAAAAGGCATGTACAGCATTGTGGATGCCATGTACCGCGTGGCAGTTGATCAGGGTGTGGAGTTCGTATTCAATGCCGATGTGCAGGAAATCACCACTTCCGGCAACCGCGCAACCGGAGTACGGTTTGTTCGGAAGGACGGAACGGCCGAACATTTTATGGCCGATGTGGTGGTGGCCGCCGCCGATTATCATTTTGTGGAAACAAAGTTGCTGCCGCCTTCGTTGCAGAGTTATGATAAGGCCTACTGGGACAAACGGGTGATGGCGCCCAGTTGCCTGCTGTATTATGTGGGTATCCGTAAAAAGCTTCCGGATATTCAGCACCATAGCCTATTTTTCGATGTTAGTTTCGACAAGCATGGAAAAGAGATTTAC
Organism: Ferruginibacter sp.; assembly: GCA_044238165.1. Lineage (GTDB taxonomy): Bacteria > Bacteroidota > Bacteroidia > Chitinophagales > Chitinophagaceae > Ferruginibacter. Next base: position 963 of record JBIIDU010000260.1, read on the forward strand.
AGCCACCCGCAGTGGCCCACCAATCCGCTGTTTTATGTGAGCGCGCCCTCGGTGTCGGACAGTACAGTGGCTCCGGAAGGTCACGAAAACCTGTTTTTTCTCATACCCGTTGCCGCGGGTTTGTCGGGCGACGACGAATCCCTGCGCGACGAATACTTTGACCGCATCCTCACCCGCTTCGAGCAACGCATCGGACAAACGGTGCGCGAACACATCGTTTGCCGCAGGAGCTATGCGGTGTCCGATTTCCGGGACGACTATAACGCGTTCCGGGGGAATGCCTATGGTTTGGCCAATACGCTCATGCAAACCGCTTTGCTCAAGCCCTCACTGAAGAGCAGGAAAGTGGACAATCTGTTTTATACGGGACAGCTGACGGTGCCCGGGCCCGGTGTGCCGCCCAGCCTGATCAGCGGAGAAGTGGTGGCCGAAGTGATCGGCAGGCAGATCGGGTTCTGAGGTGCCGGTGTATTTCAAACGGAAACCCTTGTTGAAATTTGCCAATTAAACCTATTTTTACTGCGACGCCCCTTGGCGGGTTTTAAATGAATCAGGATGCTTAGTTTGTTTTACGAATTGTGTCAGGACTGCAGCAAGGCAACTACCTTGAAGTACAGCACTTCGTTCAGCAGCGCCATCAAGCTGTTACATCACAGCCTGCGTACCCCGATTTTCAATATTTATGGTTTTGTACGTTTCGCCGACGAAATCGTCGATACCTTCCATGAGTTCGACAAGCCGGCCCTGCTGGCCGAGTTCAAGCAGGAAACCTATGCGGCCATTCGGCGTGGCATCAGTCTGAACCCGATTCTGCACAGTTTTCAGATTACCGTCAACGAGTACAATATTCCGCACGACCTGATCGAGTCTTTTTTTAAGAGTATGGAGATGGACTTGCAGAACGTCAGTTATGATACGGACGGCTACCACGAATATATCTACGGCAGCGCCGAAGTCGTGGGCCTTATGTGCCTTTCCGTTTTTTGCGACGGCAACCGTTCAAAGTACGAGCAGCTCAAACCCGCAGCCCGGTCGCTCGGCGCCGCTTTTCAGAAAGTGAATTTCCTCCGCGATGTCAAAGCCGATTTCGAGCAGCTGAGCCGTACTTATTTCCCGGGAGTTGACTTCACCAATTTCACGCCCGAAATGAAGCGGCAGATCGAGGACGACATTGCCGCCGATTTCCGTGATGCTTACAAAGGCATTGTCCAGCTCCCTGTGAAAGCCCGCTTCGGCGTATACGTCGCCTACAAGTATTACCTGAGCCTGTTCCGTAAAATCAAAAAAACCACGGCCCGCCAGATTCTTGACCGGCGCATCCGCATCCCCAACTACGGCAAAGTGATCATTGTGGCCAAAGCTGGTGTCAGAAGCCAGCTCAACATTCTTTAATTCCGTCCGTACTATGCAGATCATCCTGGTCGATGAGCACGACGCACCCATCGGTGCTATGGAAAAGATGGAGGCCCATCAGAAAGCCTGTCTGCACAGGGCGTTCAGCGTATTCATCTTCAACAATCAAAAGGAAATGCTGCTGCAGAAAAGGGCAGCAGGCAAATACCACAGCGGCGGACTATGGTCCAACGCTTGTTGCAGCCATCCTGCGCCGGGGCAGGACCTGTTGCTGGCAGCGCAAAAGCGTTTGCAGGAAGAAATGGGATTCACCACCCCTCTTGAGAAAGCCTTCCATTTCACGTATCGTGCCGATATGGGCAACGGCCTGATTGAGCACGAATTCGACCATGTGCTGCTGGGAACCTATTCCGGCATGGTGCTGCCCAATCCCGATGAAGTGAGTGATTATTGTTTCAGGAGCATGGAAGCCATCCGTCGCTCCTTATCCGAACATCCGGGACAGTATACCGCGTGGTTCAAAATCGCTTTTCCCCGTCTTGAGCGGTATTTGCTGGAAGCGCAATCAGCGGAGTAGGATTTTGTGTTGCGGAACATTTTAACAAACCCTCTTCTCAGGCGGGTCTGATAGGGCAGGAAAATACATGTTTCACTTTAGTGAAACTATTGTATCTTCACTCACCTTGGATATGATGGAAAAGAACATGAAATGCAGGACTATCGTTTTTTACAAGAGCTATTTTCAGGACTTTTTCAACAGGCAAACAAAAAAGGTAAGAGCAAAAATCATCTGGACGTTTGATTTGATTGAGGAGATACAACGAGTTCCGGAAGTCTATCTCAAACATTTGGAGGAAACCGATGGCTTATATGAAATCCGTGTTCAGACGGGAGGTGATACTTTCAGGATATTCTGTTTTTTTGATCGGGACAAACTGGTTATTATCCTAAACGGATTTCAAAAGAAAACACAAAAGACACCGAAAAACGAAATAGTGATGGCCTTAAAAATAAAAGCAGCATATGAAGCCGAAAAATAAACACCTGATGACACTTGAAGAATTCAAGGATAAAAACTACGGGCGTAGAGGAACCCGCGAACGCGAAGAACTTGAAGAAGGATATGAGGCATTTAAAATCGGGGCCCTGATTCATAAAACCCGTGTGGGAATGGGTATGACACAGGAAGAACTTGCTGAAAAAGCAGGAACAACCAAGTCGTATATCTCGAAAATTGAAAATGATATCAAAGAAGCACGGATATCAACCCTTCAAAAAATCATCGTACTTGGTTTTGGCGGGCGTC
>JBIIDU010000261.1:0-3612 GCA_044238165.1 Ferruginibacter sp.
CCGGAGTGCTGATGGCAGTGAGAAACAGCACCCGGCGCCCCGATATCCTTGCCACCAGTTTTGCCGGATTTGATGTGGACGCCGTGAAAAAAATCCGGGAATACCTTATGCCCTATCCGCCTTCTTCGCCCTCGATAGCCCTCTTCAAAAACGGAGAACTGGTACATTTCATCGAGCGGCACCTGATTGAAGGGCGCAGCGCGCAAATGATTGCTGAAAACCTGATGGAAGCTTTTGACACCCACTGCGGAGTTACCGAGCAGATGGCCTGACGGGCGAAATTTTTCCGATAACTTTTTTCAGGGCGCATGGCAGCAGGTTTTCGCTTCCATGATTTCCCATACTCAATCGACAAACAATTGTATCCCAATCTCTATTATATATTCAAGGCGTGGTTCGGCGTGGAGTGGCACCCTTTGATGTACCTGAACACATTCGGACTCATGGTGGCGCTGGGTTTTCTGGTAGCCGCCCTGGTGATGGTTGCCGAAATGAAGCGCAAGGAGAAGATGGGATTGCTGATGCCCCGTGAAGAGATTGTGCTGGTGGGCAAACCGGCCGGAACCGGAGAATTGATCATCAATGCCCTATCCGGTTTTCTTTTCGGGTACAAATTGCTGGGACTTTTTTTCAGCAAGCCGGAGGATGTATCGCCTCAGTCCTACATTTTTTCCTCCGCGGGCAGCTGGGCAGGAGGGTTGATCCTGGCTGTTGCACTCACCCTGCTCAAGTGGTATGAGCGCAAAAAACAACAACTCGCCCAACCCGAAAAAAGAACGATCCGCATCTGGCCGCACGACCGGGCAGGCGATATCGTCATCGTTGCCCTTATTGCCGGAATCGTGGGTGCCAAGCTGTTCGACAATCTGGAGAACTGGAGCGATTTTATCCAGAACCCGGTTGAACGGCTTTTTTCAGCAGGCGGCCTCACCTTCTATGGCGGCCTTATTGTGGCTACCCTTTCCGTTTGCTGGTATGCCTTCAAAAAAAATATCGGCATCATCCATCTTGCCGATTGCATCGCCCCGGCCATGATGATTGCCTATGCCGTAGGCCGTATCGGATGCCAGGTTTCCGGCGACGGTGACTGGGGTATTTACAACAGCGCATACATCACCGCACCCGATGGCAAAATGGCCGCTGCCGCCCCGGGTACATTTGAAAAACAGTTGCAGCAGCACTCCGCCTATTTTCTGCGCGGGGAGGCCCCCGGCGCAACGCCCGGAAGCATGGTGTATGTTACCGACCGGCGCCACGAAAAACTTTCCGATGTTCCACATAAAGCCGTCAGCGCACCTAGTTGGTTGCCTGATTGGCTTTTTGCGTACAACTATCCGCAAAACGTGAACAAGGACGGCGTCTTGATTCCCGGAAACACCGAAGAGCACAACCGGGTACTGCCTTCTCCGGTATTCCCCACACCCCTCTATGAAACAATTCTTTGTACCCTGCTTTTTCTGGTACTTTGGTTGCTTCGCAAATCCTTCACCACGGCCGGTATGGTTTCCGCCCTCTACCTGATCCTCAACGGTATCGAACGCTTTCTCATTGAAAAAATCAGGGTGAACAATACCAGCGATTTTCTGGGTATGCAGCTCAGTCAGGCCGAAATCATTTCAGCCGGTCTCATGCTGGCAGGGCTGGCCTGGATGCTGTTGCTGCTCAGGAGAAAAAGGAGCCTCTCGGCATAGCCGTCCCTCCGCCGGTAAAGCCCGCAAGCCGTTCAGCCTATAAAATCCGCTGACTGAAATAAAGTCGGATGCAACGATACAAAAGCCTTTATTTTTACCACATAAAAAACTTCAACATGAAAAAGCTATTTTTTCCTCTATTCCTTATTGCCATGGCCGCCTTACCGGCCTTTGTGTCCGCACAAACCGCCGACGAAATCATCGGTAAATACATCGACGCCATCGGTGGCCGCGACAACCTGAAAAAAATCAATACCCTCCGTATGGAAGGCGATATTGAAGTGCAGGGCTTAAAGATTCCCTTTACGGCTCAGGGAATAAACGGCAAGGGTTTCCGCACCGACGCTGAGTTCAACGGGAACAAGATCATTGATATCATCACTCCGACCATGGGCTGGTCGCAGAACCCGATGGCCAACAAAGCCACCCTGCAACCTATCACCGAGGAGGAGCTGAAGCAGCGCCTTGACCAGCTCGACATCCAGGATCCCTTTTTGGATTATAAGGACAAGGGTTCAATCGTAGAGTATATCGGAAAAGATGAGGAAGACGGCAACGAGTACCATAAAATCAAAATGGTCACCAAGCACCAGCGCGAATCGACCTATTTCTTCGACCTCAAAACCAACCTGATCTACAAAACAGAAACTCTGATGAAGCAGGATGGCCAGGAGTTTCCGATGACAAGCAAGAATTTTGACTATCAGCTTACCGATGTAGGCGTGAAAATGCCGTTCAAAGTAGATCAGGGCGGTATGATCATGGCAACACGTAAGGTCGTGGTGAATCCCGCTGTTGATGAGAAACTCTTTACAGCCAACTGATAACGGTCCGGCTCAAAAAATCTATGCCGGCCCTGACGCCGGTTCCGTCATAAAATTTTTACCGTGAAAAGAATCTGCCTGCTTCTGCTGGTGCTGCCTTTATGCGCAGCCGCGCAAACAACCCTGAACTCCTCTTATTTCCAGTCGATGACCGCCCGTGAGCTCGGCCCCTCCACCATGAGCGGCCGTATCACAGCCATTGAAGGTGTCGCAACAACTGAACAGGTAACCCTCTATGTGGGTACGGCCGGCGGCGGCATCTGGCGCTCTTACAATGGCGGGGTGAGTTTCAATCCGGTATTCGACAAATACTGCCAGAGCATCGGCGCACTGGCGGTTGACCGGAAGAATCCGAAAGTTGTTTATGCGGGAACCGGAGAAAGCAATATGCGGAATACCGTGTCAATCGGCAACGGCATCTACCGCACCAACGACGGGGGAGCCAACTGGCAGAAACTGGGGCTCGACAGTACCGAGCATATCAGCAAGATTCTTTTTGATCCGGCTGATGAAAAGACACTCTATGTGGCTGTGCCCGGACCGCTCTGGTCATCCAGCACACACAGGGGATTGTACAAAACCACCGACGGCGGTAAAACCTGGAAGAAGATATTGTATGTAAACGAGGAAACGGGCTGTGCCGACCTTGCCATCCATCCCACCAATCCGAAAATCATGTTTGCCAGCTTTTGGCAATTCCGCCGCAAGCCCTATTCCTTTGCATCGGGTGGGCCGGGCAGCGCACTCTATAAAAGCACCGACGGCGGCGAAACCTGGAACAAGGTGACCAACGGTTTTCCGCAAGGCGACCTTGGCCGGATTGTAATCGCCATCAATCCTTCCAAGCCCTCGGAAATGCTTACCATCGTGGAAGCGAAAACCCCCGGCCTCTACCTTTCAAAGGATGAAGGCAATACGTTTGAGAAGTTGGCGGCAACGGAAAACATCACGGCACGGCCCTTTTACTTCAGCACACTGGTCTATGATCCTTCCGATGCCAAGCGGGTTTATCGTCCCGCCTTCGACTTCCAGTTTTCCAAGGACGGTGGCTACAGCTGGACCTCGGGCATCAATCCCGGAGTTAGCCCGCATTCCGA
>JBIIDU010000262.1:0-3608 GCA_044238165.1 Ferruginibacter sp.
ATCGCCGTAATAATATTTGTTGACCACCGGCGGATTGCTGCTGATTTCCACCATAACGGGTTCGTGCAATTGGCGGAACTGGTTCACTTTGCGCCGCAGGTAGCCGGTATCTTTTTTCATTAAGGTCGTATCGAGGTTCAGTCCCTCTCCGGAAGGATTTCCCTGCTCGTCGGTTTCGATGATGGGAATATCGGTATTGTGGGTGGTGATGGTATTGGTGAGATCGAGTGCCGACTGGTCGTTGGTGACCGCACGGGTTTTGAGGCTCTGCACCCATACATCCACTTTCTCGCGTTCGTCGTGCGCGATCTTTCGCGCCAGGTAATTGGAGTAAAAGATGGTGCCCGTCACAATGGCTATGGCCAGCAACCCAAGCCCGGTACGCCAGTTGAACAGTGCGCTAAACATGATTAAAAATAAGCGTTCCCCGTCAAGATGCCAATTCGGTGCACGCACCGGCCTGTGCCTATTTTAAGGTGATGGCGCCCGACGCACCTCAACTGATTGTATGGAGGGAACAAACGAAATGATTTATGTTTGCCCACACAAATGCACCGGATTACATATCGATGAACAGCCACCCGCACCATAAGCAGGAAAATTACGACCACAGCGATGCGCAGCCTGCGTATCCCAGGGTGTCGGCGGTCATTCTCAACTGGAACGGAGCTGCTTATCTGGAAAAGTTTCTTCCTTTTCTGCTCGCTTCCACCTATCCGAATCTGGAAGTGGTGGTGGCCGACAATGCCTCCACCGACCATTCGCTTGCACTGCTTGCCGAAAAATTTTCCGGTGTACGAGTGTTGCGCAACTCCGTGAATGAGGGCTTTGCGGGCGGATACAATACAGCTCTCGGTCAAGTGGAAGCCGATTATTTTGTATTGCTGAACAGCGATGTGGAAGTGAGCCCGGGCTGGCTCGAACCCATCATCGGGCTGATGGAAGGTAACACGGCGATTGCTGCCTGTCAGCCCAAGATTCTGTCCTATTCCGACCGTAGTTCCTTTGAATACGCGGGGGCAAGCGGAGGCTGGCTCGATGCCCTGGGCTATCCATTTTCGCGCGGGCGGATTTTTGATGTGTTGGAAAAAGATGATGGACAGTATAATGATGCGGTCCCCTGTTTCTGGGCAAGCGGCGCCTGCCTGGTGATCCGCAGCGATGTTTACCGGAATGCGGGAGGACTCGATGCTTATTTTTTCGCGCACCAGGAGGAAATTGACCTCTGCTGGCGGCTGCAGCGCATGGGCTATAGGGTATATGTACAGCCGGCTTCTGTGGTGTACCACATAGGGGGTGGCACCCTGCCCCGCGAAAACAACCTGAAAGTGTTTCTCAACTTCCGCAACAACCTGATCATGCTGGCCAAAAACCTTCCGTTTCTGTCGGCCTGCGGAATACTTCCGGTGCGCATGTCACTCGACGCCCTGGCGGCCTGGAAGGGACTTTTATCGGGCAGCGGGGGTTATTTTGTGGCTATTGCCCGCGCGCACCTGCATTTTGTGAAATGGTTGTTGTTCGGGCCACGTAAAAGGGGCGGACTATCTGTCCGGAACCGGGCAATCGGTGGGTTGTACCGCGGCTCGCTGGTCTGGAAGCACTTTGTAAGGGGGCTGTCGCGTTTTTCGGAAATAGTTCCGCGTGACTGAGTTGGATTTAGCCGACAAACCCTATTTTTGCAAACACAAAATTTTCGGTATGGAGCCTACCATTATTGATGAGAAGCATAAGGATTTTGCCCACAACTGGGTATCCTCATCACGCTTTTTGTTCTACTGCCAGGTTTTTCTGGTGGTTGCTTTTATTCTGGGAAGTTGCATGGCCATGTATGCCAACCGTTACAAGGGCAAACCCGAGGTAGCGGTTCCGGAGAGCACGCAGTACAATCCTAAATATAAATAGGGTAAAAATTTTGTGTTCGTCGGGCAATGGTTAAATTTGCGTCCCGATTAGCAAGAGAATATTTCTCTGATTGCACAAAATAGTTCTTAACAAACGCGGAAGTAGCTCATTTGGTAGAGCACGACCTTGCCAAGGTCGGGGTGGCCGGTTCGAGCCCGGTCTTCCGCTCCAGGATCCCGTACCGGTTTTCGGTACGGGATTTTTTTTCGGCACAAAGCCCTACTCGGGTGGTGGAACTGGTAGACACGCAGGACTTAAAATCCTGTTCCCCGCAACGGGAGTGTGGGTTCGATTCCCATCCCGAGTACGTGTGAAAGTTTAAAAGGTTTCAGAGGTTTGAAAGGTTTAAGAGGTTGACCGGACTTTTGAAGTCTCAAAAGAAATTTTGGGACTTTTTTTATGGGTTATACAGATATAAACAATTGCCCGGCAAATTGCTGCTCCATAAAAATTCTCCTGTATTTCCACTTTCCTTTTTTTTGGGCCAACCTGGTAAGCACTCGCTTAAACGGTAATTTTTCTCCGAGTGAATTTCTCAATAAGATATATTCATAATTTCAACATGCTGTTGTCATAGCAACTTGTTGATTTTATGTTACCAAAGGAATGGAAATCGGAAGCGCTGACCCATCAAGGGGAAAAACGCATAGCCCTTCGGTTTGAGAAACGGGCGGACTGGATAGCGGAGGTGAGGAAAATACCCGGGGCACGCTGGAGTGCCACGCTCAGGGCCTGGCATATTAGAGACTGCGCGGAACACCGGAAGCTGCTCGGCCTGAAACCGGAAGACAAGATTACAGAAAGCATCCGGAGGAATGAGCGGGCGGGGCCCTTGCTCGAACAGCAACTCATTAAACTTAGCGGCTGGATGCGATCGAAGCGTTACAGTGAGCAAACGATTTCCAGTTACCTGGCAACGCTTGTAGTATTCTTTTCCTTCCACAAAGAGAAGGACGTTGGCCAGATTGTGAATGAGGATGTGCTTGAATTCAACCGGGAGTACATTTTGGCAAAAAAATTATCGGCCTCCTATCAGTCCCAGTTTATCAATGCGCTGAAGTTGTTTTACTCTCTGTTGACCGAGAAAAAATTAGTGCTCGACAAACTGGTTCGGCCGCAAAAGCCCTCTACCCTTCCCAAAGTGCTGGACGTTTCGGAGGTGGCCGCCATCATCAATGCCACCGAAAATCTGAAGCACCGGTGCATGTTAAGCCTTATTTACCGTGCCGGTTTGCGACGTAGCGAATTGCTGAATCTTATGCTGACCGATATTGACAGTAAACGAATGATGATAACAATAGGCGCTGCCAAGGGTATGAAAGACAGGATGGCACCCCTATCGATCAACATTCTAGACATTCTAAGAAAACACTATATCGAATACCGGCCAAAAGAATACATTTTTGAGGGTCAGTATGGGGGGCGCTATTCTGAGCGAAGTTTGGACCTCTTGTTGAAAAAAGCTGTAAAAAGGGCCGGCATCCGGAAAAGTGTCAGTTTGCATATGCTTCGCCATAGTTATGCGACGCATTTACTAGAATCGGGAACTGACCTTCGTTATATTCAAGAATTACTAGGCAATAAGAGCCCGAAAACTACCCAGATTTATACCCATGTAAGCCGGGAGGCGCTGGGTAGAATTCCTAGCCCTTTTGACAAATTGAATATCCGGTAGCGGAAGTATTGTGCAACCTAAAAATAAATTT
>JBIIDU010000263.1:0-3592 GCA_044238165.1 Ferruginibacter sp.
CAGTAACGGTGGCACTTCTTGAGACCCAGATGCCATTTGAACCGATATCACGAACAAGATTGTTCTGGATGACCGCATTGGTACACCTCAAATCAATGCCCCAACCTTGGGCAAATCTTACCCTGCAATTTTTCACAGTTTGATTTGAACCACCTGTTGAAACAACCGCTTTCTCAGAACAGCCCTGTATATCCAAATTGTCGAGCGTGACATTGCTTGAGCCACCCAGTACAACGAGATTGGTTACGATGGGAATCTTGATGACGCCCAAGGTAGAAGGATCTGCATTCGAAAAAATAGTCAGCACTTTAGAAGAATTGCTGTAATGCCATTCGTTCTGCACATTGAGGGCATTGATGCTGTTTTGAACGAAAAACCCCCAATTGCCACCGGCAAATCCGTTTGCGGCAATACCATACATGCCGGCCGGATTGGAACAAGTGATGTTGTTTCCTGAAATGGAATTAATGGGCATTACATCCAAATTCCAGTTGTTCTTGTAAAGGACCAACTCCCCATCGGCCAAATTGGATGCAACCGCACTAGAGGCGGTGACCGTTACCGGCGATACCGCCGACAATCCATTGGTGTACCTTAGCCATCCGCCGAATCCATCCACATAATCGGGGAACCGGCCTACCCTGATTACCCGGTCATTCAAAGTCAAAAGTCTCACGTTGTTCAAACCGGCCGGTATAGTGGCGGTCCAACGGCTGCCACCCACCGAAGTCCAGGAAGGAACAGCATAAAATCCGGTCAATACAGGACGGCCTCCCGTTCCATAAGCGCCGATGACAATTCCGCTCTTTGAAACTGTAAGTGTTCCAAAAAAGGTACCGCCACGTTGTAAAAGAATGGAATCACCGGCAACAAAGCTGGCCATGCTGGCATTGACTTTAGCCATTGTTGCCCAGGGAGCTCCGATAGTTCCGGCTGCCGCATCGCTTCCGGAATTGCTCAGATAGTAATTCCTGGCATTGACCAGCATCGCCGCAAAAAGTAGCGGCAAAAAAACTAGCTTTTTCATAGAATGTCTGTTTTTAGGGGTTTGTAAAGAATCTTTCATAGTATTGGTTATTGTAAAAAACAATTTCAAAACGTCCCAAAAAACACAATGGAAGAAATTTGCCTCAGCCGCAACACCAAACCCTAGAGCTCACTTTAAATCTGCGAGACGAAACACTGAGAACATTCAGAGACAACCGGCAGTATCATTCCGGAAGAAGGGTAGATGAGATGTACGAACCCGGTCTCCGGCCATTGTTTTCTTTGGACTCGTTAACAAATCCCAAAACCGTACCACTTTTTTTTATGTGATGTTAATTTTGGCAACATATGTGGATAACCCGGCGCCTGAGGAAAACTGAATACTGAAACATATTCAATCGAGCCGTGAGGAGACAAGGTTTTCATAGTAAGGATATTATCAGGACTTGCGCTGGTGCCTCAAGGGCTTCATTAACAGCCAAGCGAAAAAAAGCCATTCCCACCTAATAACTCCGCCATTGGATTTTTATTTTATACATTCAGTTACTTTTTTTAAGACTCCCTAAGACAATCGCTTCAAAACCAGCCGGAAACCACTAAAAACCAGGCACTTCCAAACTCATTTCAAGAATTTTACACTACAAAAAATTAATATCAACGCTTTGTACGATATTCGCCAACGTCATTATTAATATATGAATATTACAGCTAAAGTATTCGTTGCAGGGCACAAGGGAATGGTAGGCAGTGCAATTGTCCGGGAGCTTGTGAAAAAAGGATTCGGGTACATCATAACCCGAAAATCCAGTGAGCTGGACTTACGCAACCAATCCGCAGTCAATGAGTTTTTTGCCACAGAGAAACCCGACCATGTTTTCCTCGCCGCAGCCAAGGTCGGCGGAATATTGGCCAACAACACCTACCGTGCCGATTTCATCTATGACAACCTGATGATCGAGGCAAATATCATCCATGCTGCAGCTCAGAACAACGTAAAAAAGCTACTTTTCCTGGGTAGTTCCTGCATCTATCCCAAACTAGCTCCCCAGCCGCTTAAAGAGGAATACCTGCTCAGCGGGAAACTCGAACCCACCAACGAGCCCTATGCCATCGCTAAAATCGCCGGCATCAAACTCTGCGAGGCTTACCGGAGCCAGTACCAATGCAATTTCATCAGCGTGATGCCGACCAATCTCTATGGCATCGGGGACAATTATGACCTCAATAATTCACATGTATTGCCCGCCATGATCCGGAAAATGCATGAGGCAAAAATCAACAATGCCTCCGAAGTGACGATTTGGGGAAGCGGTACACCCCGCCGGGAATTCCTCTACGCCGATGACCTAGCCGATGCCTGCCTGTTCCTCATGAATACATACGACGGGGAGGAACTGGTGAACATTGGAACCGGTGAAGACTTGTCCATAGCCGAACTGGCCGACACCGTTAGGAAGATTGTCGGATTCTCAGGCCAACTGGTATACGACCGCTCAAAACCTGATGGAACCCCTCGCAAACTGATGGACGTATCCAAACTCCATGCACTTGGATGGAAACACAAAACTAGGCTCGAAGAAGGTATTTCGCTTGCGTACAAGGACTTCCTGAATAAAATATCAGTAACCCAATAATTTTATCCTTATAAAATGTCAAATCAGAAAACCGCATTGATCACGGGCATAACCGGGCAGGATGGAGCCTATCTTGCAGAACTGCTGCTGGAAAAAGGCTACATGGTACACGGCATCAAAAGAAGATCCTCGCTGATCAACACGCAACGCATCGACCATATCTATCAGGACCCACATGAGAAGAAGCTCCGCTTCAAACTGCATTACGGAGATATGACCGACAGCACCAACCTCATCCGTATCATCCAGGAAACCCAGCCCACGGAAATATACAACCTGGCGGCCATGAGCCATGTGAAAGTAAGTTTTGACGAACCGGAATACACCGCAAACGCCGACGGAATCGGAACCCTCAGGCTGCTTGAAGCCATCCGCATCCTCGGCATGGAAAAGAAAACCCGCATCTACCAGGCCAGCACTTCGGAATTGTACGGTCTGGTACAGGCAGTACCCCAGAGTGAAACCACGCCCTTCTACCCCAGAAGTCCTTATGCAGTCGCCAAACTTTATGCGTACTGGATCACCGTCAATTACCGCGAAGCTTACGGAATCTATGCCTGCAACGGTATCCTGTTCAACCACGAAAGCCCGCTCAGGGGAGAAACCTTCGTTACCCGAAAAATCACCCGCGCCGTTGCGGCCATCGTAAAAGGCAAACAGGAACAATTGTTTCTCGGCAACCTCGATGCGAAACGCGACTGGGGGCATGCCAAAGACTATGTGGAAGCCATGTGGCGTATCCTGCAGCAGGACCAGCCGGAGGATTTTGTGATTGCCACCGGTGTAACCACTACCGTGAGGGATTTCGTGAAAATGGCTTTTGGTGAAGTGGGCATCTCCCTCAGCTTTTCCGGTGAAGGAAAAAATGAAAAGGGAATCATCGATACCTGCAGCAATCCCTCCTTCCAGCTACCCAAAGGGAAAACCGTTGTGGCTGTCGACCCCGATTACTTCCGGCCCACCGAAGTGGA
>JBIIDU010000111.1:0-7931 GCA_044238165.1 Ferruginibacter sp.
CATGCATACGCTTACGCTGGCATCCACCTTGCTGATTTCCTCCATGGCCAACACATAACTGATGGTATCCATACCGCCTCCCCCGTACTGCGGATTCACCATCATACCCATAAATCCATAATCGGCCAGTTGTTCAATCTGTTCGCGGGGAAACTTTTGCTGCTCATCTCTTTCAATGACGCCGGGAAGGCATTCGCTGTTGGCAAAATCCCGTGCGGTCTTTTGCACCATGAGCTGTTCTTCGGAAAGTGTGAAATCCATTTGGCAATCGTTTGGTTTGCGGCAAAATTAAGGGAAGGGGTTTAAAGCGGAAAAGAGTGTTCGGGGTAGCAGAAAGGAAAAAGAATAAAGAAGAGATGCCAAGAATGAAAGTACTGTATAAAATACGGAACACGGCAAGGGGTCAAACTTTGAACTTTTGAACGATTGAACCTTGAAATTCCCCCGGAAAAATTATGCCAGACAGGATTCCAGCTCTTCCATCATTGCCGAGCTTCCGATGAAGAAGGGAGTGCGTTCATGGATTTGGGTGGGCACCTTGTCGAGGATGCGCATCTTGCCGTCGGTGGCCTTTCCCCCCGCCACTTCTATGATGAAGGCGAACGGATTGCATTCGTACATCAGCCGCAGCTTGCCCTGGGGCCGGTCGCTCAGTCCGGGATACATGAAGATGCCTCCTTTGATGAGGTTGCGGTGCACATCGCTCACCATGCTTCCGATATAGCGCTGCGTGTAGGGGCCGCCGTTCGACTTATCCTTCTGCTGGCACAGGTTGATATACTTCCGGACCCCGTCGCTGTATTGGAAGAAATTGCCATGGTTGACCGAGTAGATTTTCCCTATCGGGGGGCATTTGATGTCGGGGTGGCTGAGGGTGAACTCGCCGATGGAGGGGTCGAGCGTGAATCCGTTTACTCCGCGTCGCGTGGCATAGACCATGATCGTGGATGATCCGTAAATGATATAACCGGCCGCCACCTGCTTCACCCCGGCTTGGAGGAAATCGACCTCGGAAGCCGGTGTTCCCTTGGGAGTGATGCGCCGGAAAATGCTGAAGATGGTGCCGATGGATACGTTCACATCGATGTTGGCGCTACCGTCGAGGGGGTCGAAGAGGCAGACATATTTGCTGTTGTTGCTGATTTCATCATCGAAAATCACCACATCGTCAAGTTCTTCGCTACCGATGCCGGCACAACTGATGCCATGCCGCAGCACGCCGGTGAACTGGTCGTTGGCAAACACATCCAGCTTCTTCACTTCCTCACCCTGCACATTCACGGTGCCTGCATCGCCGAGGATGTCCACCAGACCGGCCTTGTTCACTTCCACGTTCACCCGCTTGGCCGCAAGACCGATATCGCGCAGCAAACCCGAGAGTTCGCCGGTGGCATTGGGAAAATCACGCATCTGCTGGATGGTGAACTCATCGAGGGTCTGGACCCGGCGGTTGATGGGTGGCATGGCTGGAGGAAATGCGTTTGTTTTTTGAAAGCGGCAAGGCCGTTACATTTGTCAAAAATAGCGAATCCCCCCTAATTGCCGAATCCTTACAGGCAAAGAGGAGAAAACGAATCCAATCATGAACGTATTCAAATTCGGCGGAGCCAGCATCAGCAATCCGGAACGCATCCGGGAAACGGCCGAAATCATCCTGGCTCATGGTGATGGCCCCCTGCTGGTTGTCATATCTGCTTTGGGC
This sequence comes from Ferruginibacter sp., assembly GCA_044238165.1. Taxonomy (GTDB): domain Bacteria; phylum Bacteroidota; class Bacteroidia; order Chitinophagales; family Chitinophagaceae; genus Ferruginibacter. The sequence continues at coordinate 1,703 of JBIIDU010000111.1, forward strand.
AAAACAACCAATGCCCTGGAAGAAGTGGTAAACGCCTACTATGGCGGACAGTTGGAGCAGGCAAGAAATTTATTTGACGCAATCTGCGACACCCATAAACTTATTGCGGGCGAACTGGGTGTGGCCGAAGCTGCACGCGAAGCGCTGATCAATGTGATCACAGAAGTAAGCTGGCTGCTGCACGATCAGCCAACCGGCAGTTATGATTATTGCTACGACCAGGTAGTGTGTTCGGGTGAGCTGATGAGCACGGTAATTGTAAGCCAATACCTGAAACAGGCAGGCATAGCGAACACCTGGATCGATGTGCGCGATGTGATCCGTACCGACGACAATTTCCGCGATGCGTCCATCGACTGGGCTTTCACCGGACAGCAAACCCAAAAGATCCTGAAACCCCTCTTCGGCCCCACATCAATCGTGGTTACCCAGGGATTCATTGGCGCCACCGATGAAAATGAAAGTACCACGCTTGGCCGCGAGGGCAGCGACTACACAGCGGCAGTATTTGCCAACCTGCTCGATGCTGAAAGCCTCACCATCTGGAAGGATGTGGAGGGCGTGATGAACGCCGATCCAAAAAAATTTCCTGGAGCGGAAATCATGAAAACGCTCAGTTTCAACGAAGTGATTGAAATGGCCTATTACGGCGCGCAGGTGATCCATCCCAAAACCATCAAGCCCCTGCAGAACAAAGCCATACCCCTTCACGTGCGTTGTTTTCTGCGGCCAGAAGCGCCGGGCACCCTCATCGGAGTGCAGGCAATACGGAACCTTCCGCCTGTTATCATACTCAAGGAAAACCAGGTGCTCATCCGTTTCCGCATGAAAGATTTCTCCTTCATCGGCGAGCAAGGAGCGGCCCGGCTTTACGAATGCTTCGCAGAAGTGAAGATAAGCCCCAACATCATCCAGAGTGGCGCCATCGGCATGTGGTGCGGCTTCGATGACAAACCCGAAAAAATCAGCCAGCTTGCCCTGAAAACAGGTGAACAGTTTGAAGTGATGGTGGAAAAAGGCCTGACCCTGCTGACCATCCGCCACTACCTGCCCGGGCAGACCGAGGAAATGACCACCGGCAAAACCATCATCCTGCGGCAGCAGACCACAGAAACTGTTCAGTTGCTGATGAAAGAACAGAAATAAAGGAGAAACTCAGAGCGGCTGCACGAGGTAGCTTCCTTTGCGGTTGACCAGTATGAGCGGCAGCCTTTTCTTTGCTTCAAAATAATCAAACGCGGCTTTGAGCGTAACAGCGAACTCCTGCAGCGGCTGGTTGTCTTTTGACACGGTGGCAAGGTATTCGAACGACTTTTTCACATCGTACTTCACCGGAAAAACGTGCACGGGTATGAACTCCTGTCCTTCATTCCGGGCGGCATTGGCCAGCAGGTACAGCTCCTCGATAGGCTTGTTGTCGATGGCGATGCATCCGGTGGACACGCATTTTCCGTGAATATAGATGTCGCCGCCGGGGCGGGCATAATCGCTGAGAATGCGGTCGGAGGCGTTCGGATAGTTAAGCCCCAGCGCAAGGTGGAAATTGCTGTTGGGATTGAATTCGTTGATGTAATAAAAACCCTCGGGCATCTGGTAATCGCCCTCCATGCGTTTGGGACCGAGCGACCCGCTCTGCATACACACTTTGTAGGTTTTGAAAAGCCTGAATGCGGAAAGGGAACTGTCTTTCACCCATACTTCCAGCATACGGTCGTATTTGAAACTGCGGATATAGAGTTCGGAAGGAGGCCAGTTGAGTTTCTTGCTTTCAAATTGTTTCCGAAGCGAATCTTCCACACCGCCGGAAGAGAGTTCGGAATTATTTCCGCTACGGGCCAGACGGACATAAGCGGTCTGTCCCTGAAGTTGAAGCATAGTTACGGTGAGTAACACTGCGATAAAGGCCGGTTGAAGGAACTTGTTCATGATGCTGCCTCAAAATTATCATTTTCCTTTTGCGGGAAAAAGATAAAAAATACACAAGACGTTAAATTTTTCATTAACCGTCTGATAATCAGCGTTGGGGTTTTATCATAGCTGCCGGAAAAATGCGCGCCCTTGGCATGTAAACATGCACCCGTGCCTGATAAAGAAAGGAAAATGGATTGTCCGCCAATCTCAATATCCGACTACAGATTTCCACGGGCATCCTGTTCGCGCTCGAGCGCTTCAAACAGGGCCTTGAAATTGCCCTTGCCGAAACTTTTCGCTCCCTTGCGCTGGATGATTTCGAAGAAAAGCGTGGGGCGGTCCTCAAGCGGTTTGCTGAAGATCTGCAAAAGGTAGCCCTCGTCGTCGCGGTCGACAAGGATGCCCAGCTCCTTAAGAGGCTCCAGGTCCTCTTCAATTTTTCCGACCCGGCTCAGCAGATCGTCATAATAGGATTTGGGCACCTGTAAAAAGTCTACGCCCCGGCTTACCAGTGCCTTGACCGTCTCTACAATGTTGCCAGTTGCGATCGCAATATGTTGCACACCTTCGCCGTCGTAGAAGTCGAGATACTCCTCCACCTGGCTCTTCTTCTTGCCCTCGGCGGGTTCATTGATGGGAAATTTCACAAACCCGTTGCCGTTGCTCATCACTTTGCTCATGAGTGCCGAGTACTCGGTGGAGATATCCTTGTCGTCGAAGCTCAGAATGTTTTTGAATCCCATCACATCCTCATAAAACTTCACCCGGGGATCCATCTGGTTCCAGCCCACATTGCCCACACAATGATCCACATGAAGCAATCCTGTAGGCTCCGGCTTGTATATCGGATTCCAAGGGCGGAAGCCGGGCATGAAAGACCCGGAGTAGTTTTTCCTTTCTATGAAATAGTGCAGGGTGTCGCCGTAGGTATGGATACCGCTCATCACTACTTCCCCGGCATCGTCTTTCAGCACCACCGGCTCGAGGCAGCTTTTACCACCGCGTGAAGTAGTCTCCTCCCAGGCCTTGCGTGCATCGTCGACACGCAGGGCAAGCACACGCACCCCGTCGCCGTGCTTGTAAATATGGTCGGCAATGGGATTGTTGGCACGCAGCGGTGTTGTCAGCACAAACACCACTTTGTTCTGGGCAATCACGTAGCTCACCTTGTCCTTGACTCCCGTTTCCGGGCCGGCATAGGCTACCGACTGGAAACCGAAGGCCGTCTTATAAAAATGAGCCGCCTGCTTGGCGTTTCCCACGTAAAATTCGACAAAGTCGGTGCCCTGCAAGGGTAGGAAATCGGTATCGTTTTTTGACACAGGGACTGTCAAATTGGAGGTGGTGCTCATATGGTTTGATTTATGTCAGGCATGTTCATTGAAACATTGTTGCCGGGGACTACGAAGTTAAAACAGAATTCAAAGCGACAACCAACCCTCCTGCTGAATCTTTGACAGAACCTGTTATCAACATGGTGCATAAGTTGGTAACGCTAGACTCCTTTTGCCGTTTTATTTTTGGGAGCCAGGTTGTTAGGTGAAAGCGGCAGACATAGATCCAATTGACCTTTTACTTCATGAAAAAAATCGGAATCCTCGGAGGAGGCCAGCTCGGAAGAATGCTGCTGCAGGCCGCGGCCAACTACCCGGTGGAAACCTTTGTACTTGAAAACGAACCCGGATGCCCGGCTGCCCATCTTTGCCACCATTTCATCCGGGGCGATATCCGCAACTTCAATGACGTGTACGCTTTCGGCAAACAAGTGCACACCCTCACCATTGAAGTGGAGCATGTGAATACCGATGCCCTGATCAAACTGGAACAGGAAGGGGTGGAAGTGATTCCTTCGCCCTCGGCACTGTGTACACTGGGCAATAAGATTGTACAGAAAGAATTTTACCGTTCCCGCCAGATTCCCTCTCCTGACTTTGTGGTAACGGAAAATAGGGATTCGCTTGGCCTTCACCTCAACCTCCTGCCCGCCGTGCACAAACTGGGAGCGGGCGGATACGATGGCCGGGGCGTACAGGTATTGAAAGATGAAAAAGACCTGATGATGGGTTTCGACCAGCCGGCCGTGCTGGAGAAAAAAGTGGATATCGCCAGCGAAATCGCCATGCTGGTTGCCGCCGGCCGTGACGGAAATACGGTACTGTACCCACCGGTGGAAATGCTGTTCGACAAAACCCTGAACCAGCTTGACTATCAGCTTTGTCCCGCGGGACTCGACAAGAAAACACTGTGGACCATTGAAGCGGTAGCGCTGGCCATCGTCAAGGCGCTGCAAAGCCCCGGCATCTTCGCCGTGGAATTCTTCATCGACCGCGCCGGTACCGTATGGGTCAATGAAACAGCGCCGCGTGTCCACAACAGCGGCCACCATACCATTGAAGGAAACTACTGCTCGCAGTTCGACATGCTCTGGCGCATCCTGCTCGGCTACCCCTTGGGCAACCCCGACATCATTCTTCCTTCCGCCACCATCAACATCATTGGCGCACCCGATGAGAAAGGAATCGCACAATACGAGGGGCTGGAGGAGCTGCTTTCCATCGGCAATGCCTTCTTCCATTTGTATGGCAAGAAAGAAACCCGGCCCGGAAGAAAAATGGGACATGCCACCATACTCAGCAGTGAAAAGCAGGAACTCATCCACCAGCTCAACAAAATCAAACACCGCCTGCGCGTGGTTTCAGCCGGTTCGGGAAATTGAGCAGACCCAACGCATGACTGTGAATTCTTACATCGAATCTGAATAGCTTCACTACCTTTGTTTGACACGTCTGATCCGCCCTGCGGCCGGGCGGATCCACTAGTTAAAACCAGTTCACAGGTGCCTGTCCTACTTCGATTCCCCACACTACCGCTTCTTGCCGCAACGCTGGCTTTTTTCTCCTGCAAGGGTCCGGGGAAAGAAAAAAAAGACGCAGCCGGAAAAGGCCCCTCCGGTCCTTTGGCTGTTGACGTATTTATTGTAAAACCTATGGCTCTGGAACAGGAGATAGAAGTACCTGGCACCCTTTCCCCGAATGAGGAAACGGCCATTCACCCGGAGGTTACGGGCCGGGTTGTGGACATTCACTTCCGGGAGGGGGCCAGCGTTGCCAAAGGTGCGCTGCTGGTCAAACTGTACGATGCCGACCTGCAGGCCCAGCTCAGGAAATTGCAGGTACAACTGGCCATTGCGAAAAAAACCGAGGAGCGGCAGCAACAACTCCTGAACATCAATGGTGTCAGCCAGCAGGACTATGACCTCAGCCTGCTGACCATGAAAAATCTGGAAGCCGATATCGCCCTGCTGAAAATCAATATCGAAAAAACATCCATCCGCGCCCCCTATTCGGGCCGTATGGGACTTCGGCAAATCAGTCCGGGCGCCCTGGTCAACAGCAGCACCCTGATTACCACCATCCGCGATATGGCGCAGCTCAAGCTCGAGTTCAGTGTGCCCGACAAATACACAAGCGCGGTAGTGCCCGGCAGCCTGGTGCGCTTTTCCACCAGTGAAAGTGCCACCCTTTATGGCGCCTCGGTTACTGCCACCGAACAGCATGTGAGTGCCGACACCCGCTCCATGAAAGTGAAAGCGCTGGTCAACCGGAACAACAACAACCTGCAAAGCGGATCATTTGCACGCGTACTGGTTTCGATGGGGAAGAACGAAACCGCGCTGATGGTGCCCACGCAGGCCATCCTTCCCCAAGCCAGAAATAAAAAAGTCTTTTTCATACGGAACGGAATCGTGGAAGCGGATCTGGTCACCACAGGCATCAGAGATACCTCAAAGGTGGAAATCACCGGTGGCGTGAAAAACGGCGACACCATCCTCGTATCCGGATTGCTTTCGGTGAAGCAGGGCGGAAAAGTCAAAATCAAATCCATCATCCAATAACACTGGTCCGAGTTGAATATCGCTGAACTAAGTCTGCGGCGCCCGGTAACGGCCATGGTGGCCAGCATCATCATCATGCTGTTCGGCATCATCGGCTTCACCTTCCTGGGTGTCCGCGATTATCCTGCCATCGACCCGCCCAATATCAGCGTGCGCACCAATTACGCCGGTGCCAATGCCGCCATCATCGAATCGCAGATCACCGAGCCGCTGGAGAAGTCCATCAACGGCATCGCGGGTGTGAAAAACATCACCAGCGGCAGCAGCCAGGGCATCAGCAACATCAATGTGGAATTCGAACTGGGCAGCGATCTCGAATCGGCGGCTAATGATGTGCGCGACAAGGTATCGCAGACCCTGCGTTCCCTGCCTGCCGATATCGACGGGCCTCCCGTGGTCACCAAGGCCGATGCCAGTTCGGAG
>JBIIDU010000194.1:0-4713 GCA_044238165.1 Ferruginibacter sp.
CCTCTCCATGACGGTGCAAAGCGATACCCGCAACCAGCTGGACGTGACGGAATACGCCAACAACAACCTGCAGGAGCGCCTTCAAACCATTCCGGGCGTGAGCAACATCAACATCTGGGGTGAAAAGAAATATGCGATGCGCATCTGGTTCGATCCTGCCAAACTCAGCGCATACAACATTTCCGCCAGCGATGTGCAGAATGCGCTGCTGCAACAGAATGTGGAATTACCCTCCGGAAAAATCGCCGGCAATACCACCGAGCTCTCGGTACGCACATTCGGCAAAATCAATACCGAAGAGGAATTCGGAAACGTGATTGTGAAACAGGCCGGTGGCACCACCATCCGGCTGCGCGATGTGGCGGAAGCCGTACTCGGTCCTGAAAACGAGGAAACGGTGCTCAAGGAAAGCGGTATTCCTATGATTGCACTGGCCATCGTGCCCCAGCCGGGAAGCAACTATGTGGCCATCGCCGACGAATTTTACAAGCGCTACGAGGCCATCAAAAAAATCGTACCCTCCGACATCAAGCTCAACATCGCGCTCGACCAGACCCGCTTCATAAAAAAATCCATCGCCGAAGTGAAGGAAACCCTGATGCTGGCCTTCCTGCTGGTGGTGCTCATCATCTATCTCTTCTTCCGCGACTGGATCATCGCCATACGACCGCTGATCGACATTCCGGTTTCGCTGATCGGCTCCTTCTTCATCATGTACCTGTTCGGCTTCACCATCAATGTGCTGTCGCTGCTGGCCATTGTGCTGGCCACCGGGCTGGTCGTGGACGACGGCATTGTGGTGACGGAAAACATTTTCAAGAAAATGGAAGCCGGTATGGACAAGTGGCAGGCTGCACGGGAAGGATCACGGGAAATCTATTTCGCCGTAATCGCCACTTCCATCACACTGGCCGTGGTCTTTCTCCCCATCATTTTCCTGCAGGGGTTCGTCGGGCGCCTGTTCCGTGAATTCGGAATCGTGGTGGCCGGCGCCGTGCTGATATCTGCCTGGGTATCGCTCACCCTCACGCCGGTGCTGAATGTCAAGCTCAACCGGAAGAACCAGCGGCACTCAAGGTTCTACACCCTCACCGAACCGTTTTTCACCGGGATGGAAAAAGGGTATCACCGGCTTCTCCAACGGCTGATGAAAATGCGTTGGCTGGCTGTTCCAGTAGTAGTCGGCTGCTTTGCCCTCATCTACTTCATAGGTGGGGGGCTGCAATCGGAACTGGCCCCGCTGGAGGACCGGAGCCAGTTCAGGATGTCGGTCATTGCGCCGGAAGGCACTTCATACGATTTTATGGATGGTTACCTCGAAAGGCTGACCAATTTCATACAGGACTCCGTACCCGAAAAAAATGTTGTGATCAGCATCACCGCACCCACCTTCCTCGGATCGGGAAATGTGAACACCGGATTCATCCGCACCCTGCTCAGCGATCCCTCCGATCGGAATCGAAGCCAGCAGGACATCGTGAACATGGTGAACCGCAACCTGTCCCGGTTTCCCGAAGGCAAAGCGTTCACCCTGCAGGAACAGACCATCAGCGTCAACCGACGTGGTGGACTTCCGGTACAGTTTGTACTGCAGCATATCGACCTTGAAAAAATCCGGCAAACCCTGCCGCTGTTTCTGGAGGAAGTCAACAAAAACCCGGTCTTTCAGGGCGTGGATGTGGACCTGAAGTTCAACAAGCCTGAGCTCAGCATCCAGATCGACCGGCTCAAGGCCGAAATGTCGGGCATCCGTATCGGGCAAATCGCCGAGGCGCTGCAACTTGCATTCAGCAACCGGCGGATGGGCTATTTCGAACGTGATGGCAAGCAGTACCAGATCATTGGCCAGGTGGAACGGAAAAACCGCGACGATCCCGATGATCTGAAAAAGATTTACCTGCGCAATGCGGCAGGTCAGCCGGTTTCGCTCGACAACCTGGTCAGCGTCAGCGAAAACACCACGCCCCCCACCCTCTTCCATTTCAACCGCTACAAATCGGCTACCGTATCGGCCGGGCTAGCCCCCGGAAAAACCGTGGGCGACGGCATCGAAGCCATGCGGGAAATTGCTGCCAAAGTGCTCGACTCCGGTTTCTCCACAGCCCTCAGCGGCACTTCGCGCGACTATGCCGAAAGCAGCGGCAATACTGCATTCGCTTTCATGCTCGCCCTGCTACTGATTTATCTGGTGCTGGCGGCACAGTTTGAAAGTTTCCTCGATCCGCTGGTCATCATGCTCACGGTGCCGCTTGCGCTGGCCGGGGCGGTAATGTCGCTTTCCCTCTTCGGGCAAACGCTCAACATCTTCTCCCAAATCGGCATGATCATGCTGATTGGCCTCGTCACCAAGAACGGTATCCTGATTGTAGATTTCGCCAACCGGCTGCAACGCGAAGGCGCCGGGCGATTGCAGGCTGCCACCGATGCAGCGGCAGCACGGCTAAGGCCTATCCTGATGACCAGTCTGGCAATGAGTCTGGGTGCACTTCCGCTCGCACTGTCTTTGGGTGAAGCTTCCACGAGCCGCATCCCGCTCGGTATTGTTATTGTAGGAGGAATCCTCTTCTCGCTGCTGCTCACTTTGTTTGTGATACCCGCCATGTATGCCCTGCTTTCAACCAAAAAGAAAAAGAATGTGGAGAGTTAAATTTTTTTTCCTGCTGTTTCCGCTTGGTGCAATCGGTCAAACAACGTCGATAACGCTCGAAGAGGCCCTTCGGATGGCTATCGAAAACAACCTCGATGTGGTGATTGCCAAAAACGAAACCGCCATCGGCAGCATCAACAACAACTGGGGCAATGCGGGTGCGTTGCCCATAGTGAGTGCCAGCGTCAACAACAACCTGGCCAACAACGATATCCGCCAGAACCTGGCCAATGGTACTGAAATCAAACGGGACGGCGCAGCGGTGAACAACTTCAACAGCGGCCTGCTCGTCAGCTGGCGCGTATTCGACGGCATGCGGATGTTCGCCTCCAAAAAAAGACTGGAAGAACTGGAAAAGATGGGTCAGGTGAATTTCACCCGTCAAATAAATCTGACTGTATTCAATACCCGAATGGCCTACTACCAGCTCATCAGGCTCCGGCGACAGCAGTCGGCCATCACCGAAGTGATCGCCTTCAACGAAGAACGAGTGAAAATCGCCGAAATGAAATTCCGTGTCGGCAGCGCGGCGAAAAGCGACCTGCTGCAGGCCGAAGTGGATCTCAACGAACAGCAAATATTGTTGCTCACCGCACGCAACGAAATGCGCAACTGGAAAACCAACCTGAACAACCTCCTGAACCGGGCCCCGGAAACCGAATTTGAAATTGCCGATACGGTATTCACGTTTAGACCGCCCGACCTTGCAGCGATGCAGCAGAAGATTGAAACCGAAAACCCCGACCTGCTGCTCGCGAATAGCAACCGCGAAGTGCTGGCGCAAAATAAGAAGGAGATCAATGCACAGCGGCTGCCTTCCGTGACGCTCAACGGAGGATACAACTATATCCGCAACAAGAGCGAGGGCGGATTCACCCTGCTCAACCAGACCAATGGCCCAACCGCGGGTGTGGGACTGGCCATACCTATTTTCAACGGCGGTGTGGTGAAACAGCAACTGCAGGTGGCCGACATCAACATCCGCAATCAGGATGCCTCCATCCGGAACCTTCGGAACCAGCTGCAGGCCTCGCTTACCAACGCTTTCCATAATTACAGTAACGGCCTGGATGTGGTGAAGGTGAGCGAAAAAAACCTCGGACTGATCAAAGAGAACAACCAGATCAACCTGGAACGGTTCCGGAAAATGTCCATCACTTCGCTGGAACTCCGCCAGGGACAGGTGAGTTATTCAGAGGCGCAAAACAGGCTGATTGCGGCTCAGTTCCAGTGCAAACAGGCGGAAGCCGAAATGCAACTGCTCTGCGGTGAGGCCGTGAAGGAATAAAAAGGGGGCCGTTGCCATTATTTTTATAACCTTGCAGAAGCGGAGAAAAGTCAGGCATCCCTCTTCCGAAACAATTCAAAATTCATTCAAAGAAAATCAATCCATGAAAAAGAAAACCAAAGCAGCTCCGAAAAAATCGAACAAGCAGCCTGAACCGATAAAACAGCCTGTACTCGTGGGCATCATCATGGGCAGTGAAAACGATCTCGACATCATGAAAGGCGCCGCCGAAATGTTGCGGCAGTTTGAAGTGGAGCCCGAACTGACCATCGTATCGGCCCACCGAACGCCGGAGCGCCTTCGTGACTATGCGCGTAACGCCATCAAGCGCGGACTCAAAGTGATCATAGCCGGAGCCGGTGGTGCGGCCCACTTACCCGGAATGGTGGCTGCGCAAACCATTCTTCCGGTCATAGGTGTTCCGGTAAAATCGGCCAACTCCATCGATGGTTGGGACAGTGTGCTGTCGATCCTGCAAATGCCTTATGGCGTTCCGGTAGCTACCGTTGCACTGAACGGCGCCAAGAACGCCGGCGTGCTGGCGGCACAGATTCTTGCACTGCACGACCCTTCCATTGCCGGAAAACTCGAGGCCTACAAGGAATACCAGGACGATATTGTGATGGAAAGCGTTAAGAATGTGGCGTCGATGGGTTTTACCAACGAGTTTGACCGGTAAGTTCATGGATTTCTTTTATTTCTAACCCAATAAGAAAATCCTTCCCAGCAATGTCTCCGGAACGGGACGTTGCGTCATTCAAAAGCCGAGACGCAACGT
>JBIIDU010000049.1:0-12594 GCA_044238165.1 Ferruginibacter sp.
CCGTTATACCGATTGGATATCTGTAATGGACCAATAATATTGGCCCAAACAGCTATCACATCGGCATTATACGGGAAAATTTCGGGCTGATTTATACATCATTTTCGTATTAGCTCTTTTATACGTCGGGGTTTCGCTTGAAGCAGTTTTAAAATCGAAGCGTATGATTGCGAAAACCCCGCCGGGACGAAATCGAGCAAAGCAAAAAGTATATGCTGAGGGGCAGGCATCATCAGCAACGGGTTGCGGAAGCACAGGCATAGCTTTTCATATGCCGATGCCTCGAAACGCAAATCCTGAACCCATCGGTGAAGTTTTTTTTAATTTCGCATAAAATGCGATTGCGATGTTTGCTTACTTTGTTTTCCCGCAGAAAAAAAAACTGAGTATGGGCATACTCCTTTGGGTAGTCCTTCTTTTTTCCGCGGTTTCTTCCAGATTGTCCGCACAAGTCGGCCTTGAATGGGTCAGGCAGCTGGGCGGAGGCTTCGATATCAACCGCCCGCTTGGACCCAGCCCGGATGCCGATGGCTGTATTTCCAGAAAAGCCTATTCGGTTGCCACCGATAACCAGAACAACATCTTCGTGGCCGGTTATTATGCGGATTCCACCGATTTTGGAAATGGTGTCTGGATGATTCCACCCGTCAACCACAAGAATGTGCTGTTTCTGGCCAAATACGACAGCGCAGGCAATTTTCTGTTTGTAAAGAATTTTTACGGCATAGGAAATCCGGCAGGTGGTCACCGGTTTGACAATGTATTCATCCGTGCAGATGCCGAAGGAAATGCTTTTTTGGCTGCCTGGCTTCGGGGTGGTCAGACCGATCTGGATCCGGGCCCGGGCACCTTCTCCGGGCAGGCCGGGCGGACTTATCTCATCAAACTCGCGCCCGATGGCAATTTCGTCAATGCCGTTCAGGTGGCCTGGGCGTTTGCCGGTGTCACCGATCCTGCAGTCATAGCGGCCAACTATAAACTCGTGGGCGGGCGTTTTTATATAAATGATGGATCCCGGATTTACCGGTACAGCCCGAACCTCAATCTTGACCTTACCATCGATGCCCGAAGTTCTTCCGGACTCGCAACCAATGAATTCAATTCCTGCATGTTTACTTCCTTCGAGGTGGATCCCGGCGGTGTAATCTATTGCAGCGTATTATCCCACGGTGCTGTGGGCTGCACCATGGACAATGCTAAACCCTGGCTTGTAAAATACTCGGCAAACGGTACCCGGATATGGACAAAGCCTTTCATCAGCGCCAGTAAGATCAGCCTTTATAAAAACCGTATAAGGGCTTCCTGCTATTTGCCCTATCAGCTCCAGATCGATGCTGATCCCGGTCCAGACTCCTTTCTTGTTTCCGGTTCGCCTGATTTTCCCGGCTTTATTGCCGACTTTGATACCTCCGGCCAGTTTATGCTTGCCCGAACCGTGTACCGCTTAATGGGCGAAAAAAATTACAGCCTCAGTGCTTCTGCCGCTGTGAGACGCGTAGCGGGAACCTTTTCTCCCTCTGACATGAATACAACAAATGATTCCCTGCGCTATCAGTATGAGGACCAGTCAGGGCCCGGCACTTTTCTGGCAAGGGGGATGAACGATTTTGTGGTTTGCATCAGCGATGAATACGAAAACCTGTTTTCACTGGCTCATTTTGGCGGTACGGGAGACGAAGTGGTTTACGACTGGACAGCCGACCGTTCCGGCAACTTGATCCTGGCCGGCACTTACAGCCATGCCGATGATTGTGATTACGATCCCGGTCCGGGTGCGGTGCGGCTCATCAATGCAAGTATGGTGGCCGACCCTGTTTTTCATAATCGTGTATCCACGGCAATTTTTCTGCTCAAACTAAAATTGAATTTGTAACCGATGCGTCTGTTCATTCGTCCTTTGCTCATCATCGTGGCCGGATTTGCCTTGCAGGCGAAATCCATCGCACAACCTAAAACCGTCCGCGCCCTCTTTTTGGGCAACAGTTATGTGACGGCCAACAGCCTGCCGCTGTTGATCAAAAGTGCAGCTGCATCGGCGGGCGACACCCTGATTTACGCGGAAAACTGTCCGGGGGGGTATGCTTTTTCCGACCACCTGAACAATCCGGTGAGCCTGGCGCGGATGGAAGAGCCGCAGTGGGATTATGTCATCATCCAGCAGCAGAGCATATTGGGTTCGGCGGTTTGCAACGACCCTTACAACATCGCGCCCAACGCTTTCGAGCCCAACAATGTGCTAAGCGTGTCGGACCTCAAGGCGCTGATTGATCAGGAAGGCGGAATTCCGATGCTGTATATGACCTGGGGCCGTAAGAACGGGCTGGCCAGTTTCTGCAACCAGTTTCCACAGGCAGGTTATTATTGTACTTACCGGGGCATGGATTCGCTGCTGCAGCATAATTACCTGCAAATGGCAGGCCCCAACATGTATTTCCAGGAGCGGCTGCCGTTGGCTGCGGTGGGGGCTGTATGGCGGTTTGTTCGTGAAAATCACCCGGAGATTGAATTGTACAACTCTGACGAATCGCATCCTTCCATGGCGGGTTCCTATCTGGCCGCCTGCACGTTCTACAACATGCTGTTCCGGAAATCGGCGCAGGGCATCGGGTTCAATCCGGGGCTTCCCGCCGATGCGGCAGCCAAAATACGCATGGCCGTGCACGAAGTGGTCAACAACAACCTGCAAAAATGGAATATGGGTTACTACGATCCGGCCCCTGATTTCATCATCGAGTCCATTGATCCTGCTGCACGTAAGGTTTCATTCAAAAACGAGTCGAACAAACTGCCCCTTTTCGGCAGTTACCATTATCAGAATTTCAAAAGATATAAGTATCGCTGGAGTTTCGGTGACGGGAATTTTTCGAATGAAGTGAATCCCAGCCATACATTCGGTGCTTCGGGCGTGTATACGGTGAAGTTATATGCTGCTTACAAGAATGGCAGTTTTTTGGACAGTGTCAGCCGAATTGTCCGGATCGGCGGACCGCTCATTTCCGTGAGAGGGGTGGCTGCTGATGAAACGGAAACCCAATTGACCGCCGACGACAGTTTGCAATTCCAGTCCACCCTGGCGGGCGATACCCTGTCCCGGACCATTCATGTGTACAATCAGGGGACACAGCCTTTGTCTATCAGCCAGATTGTTCTTGATGGAGCAACGGGCTGGTCCTATGTGCTGGACAGGAATGCGGTTGATCCGGGTGGCAGGGCGGTGCTCACCATCCGTTTTCATCCCGGGGCAGGAGGTGCTTACTCATCAACGCTGAGGATTGTAAGCAACGACGGGCATACCGGCACATTTCCATTGCGGCTTTTTGGAAAGGGAATCGGTGCGGTGCGCGCGTATGAGGTGTATCGCAACCGTGTTGTTTTCCCGGATGGCGGGTTGATCGATTATGGGCGTCCGCCGCTGTTACAGGAAAACGAGGTATTGCTCGAAATGAAGAATACCGGCAACCTGCCCCTGCAGATCAATGCTGTTTACCTTACCGGCGATGTGGATGCGTTTTATGTGGCGGCGCGTCCGCAATTGCTGAACCCGAACAACAGCAGTTCCCTGCCGTTGATCTGCCGTGTGGCCGATACCCAGTCACGTACCGCTTATCTACATGTTGCTACCAATAACCCCGATCGGCCTGTTTACCGGGCGAAGCTAACCGTGTTCGAAAAGAATCTCGGAGAAGAGACACTCAGCATCTATCCGAATCCGGTTGCCGATGTGCTGAATGTAACGCTTCGCAACAACCGCATTGCCGGCTATGCTCTTTACGATATGAATGGACGGCTGCTTGCCAACAAGCGGGTTGCTCCGACTTATCTGCTGACCATCAAGCCACCGGTATTGTCTTCCGGCACATACATCATCCGCGTGACATCGGAAACCGGAAAAAATTATGCAGGGAAAGTGATAAAGCTGAATGATTGATAATCACTGCTTGCATTGTAAGAAGTCTGCAAGCGAATACTCATCTTTTTTTATCGGTTACAGCGGCCCATTTCAGCACCAGAAATCCGGCCACACCGGAAATCAGTGATGCGATCAGCACCATGATTTTGGCCTGATCTACCGTAAGCGCATCATCGAAGGCGAGCAGGGTGATGAAGATGGACATGGTGAATCCGATGCCGCCCAGCAGCCCTGCTCCGCCGATATATTTCCAGTTGATATCGGCCGGTAAAGGTGAGAGCCGGAGTTTCACCGCCAGCCAACTGAAGAGCAGAATGCCCAATGGTTTTCCGAGCGAAAGCCCAGCGATGATGCCCGCTCCTATTGGTTGTGTGATGGGCAAATACCAACCGGTGCCGATGGCAATCGCCGTGTTTGCCAGCGCGAACAGCGGCAATATGATGAAGTTGACGAGATTGTGCAGCGCATGCTGTAAAATCACGGAGGGCGATTTTTCACTGCCGTCGCTGAACGGAATCGAGAATGCCAGCAGCACTCCGGTAATACTGGCATGCACGCCCGAGTGCAGCATGTAGTACCACATGACCACACCGCCGATCAGGTAGGGGATGAGGTTGTGCACTTTGAGGCGGTTCAGTATCAGCAGCGCTCCGAAAATCCCTAGCGAAATCAGCAGATTGGTTACAATGATTCCCTTGCTGTAAAACAAAGCGATGATGATGATGGCGCCCAGGTCGTCGATGACCGCCAGCGCTGTGAGAAAAATTTTAAGCGAGGCCGGTACCCGGCTGCCCAGCAGCGAAAGGATGCCCAGTGCGAAAGCGATGTCGGTGGCCATGGGTATTCCGGCGCCTGCCTGTGTGGGCGTTCCGGCATTGAAGAAGATGAATATACCCGCAGGAATGAGCATACCGCCCAGTGCGCCGGCCACCGGAAGCAGGGCATTCTTGAGGCTGGAGAGTTCGCCTTGGTAGACTTCCCGTTCCAGTTCCAGTCCAATCAACAGAAAAAAGATGGCCATCAGCCCGTCGTTGATCCAGTGTTCGATGCCTTCGCCGGCAATCGGATAGTGCCAGAGTTCCTTATAGGCATGCCCCAGAGAACTGTTGGCTATGATCAGCGAAACAAGGGTGCACCCTACCAGCAACAGGCCGCCGGCTTTCTCGCTTTCAAAGAATTCCACAAAAAGTTTGCTGAGGCCGCCGTTTTTCGTTTCTGCTCTATCCGTATGCATGGGTGTTGTGGTTTGTACTGCAATATTCAAAACAAGGGTTAAACGGGGAAAACAATTTTTCAACAGCAGTCAGCGACTTCTTTTAGACTGCAGAAAGCATAAATCAATAAATTTGACGGCACATGTTTCTTTTTCATTCAAAAATTACTTGCTATGCCCACGCAGCCCGTGTATGTCATTGACGCCATCCGCACACCGATCGGCCGTTACGGCGGCTCCCTCAGTATGGTTCGCCCAGACGATCTGCTTGCTCATATTATCAAGGGCTTGCTGGGCCGCAATCCTTCGGTTGACCCGGATGCCATTGAAGATGTGATTGCCGGTGCCGCCAACCAGAGCGGTGAAGACAACCGCAATGTTGCCCGAATGGCGGCGCTGCTTGCGGGATTGCCGGTATCGGTACCCGGGTGCACCGTGAACCGGCTTTGTGCCAGCGGGCTGCAGGCCATCATGGATGCCGCCCGGGCCATCGCCTGCGGAGAGGGGGAACTCTATGTGGCCTGCGGCGTGGAAAGCATGACCCGCGCACCATTTGTCATGGGTAAGCAGGCGGCCGCTTTCGGGCGTGATACGCAGCTTTTCGATACCACCATGGGCTGGCGCTTCATCAATAAAAAACTGTCGACCCTGCATCATCCCCATACGATGGGCGAAACGGCCGAAAATGTGGCAAGGCAGTGGAACATATCGCGCGAAGAGCAGGACCGCTTTGCCCTAAGCAGCCAGCAGAAATATGCCGCTGCCGCAGCCTCCGGAAACTTCGCCGCTGAACTGCTGCCGGTGCAGGTTCCTGCGGGCAAAGCCACGGTTGAATTCGCTGCAGACGAACACCCCCGCGAAACCACCCTCGAAAAACTGGCTGCGCTGCAACCTGCTTTCATGGACGGTGGAACGGTGACGGCCGGCAACAGCAGCGGTATCAATGACGGGGCTTCGGCACTCCTGCTGGCTTCGGAAGCGGCTGTGAAGCGCTACGCATTGAAGCCCCTGGCCCGCGTTGTTTCCATGGCGGTGGCCGGTGTATCGCCCGATGTCATGGGAATCGGTCCTGTGCCGGCTGTCCGGAAAGCGCTGCTTCGTGCAGGGCTTGCTGTTAGCGATATCCGCTTGTTTGAACTGAATGAGGCTTTTGCTTCCCAGTCGCTGGCCTGCATTCGTGATCTGGAGCTGGATCCCGTCCGCGTTAATGTGAACGGCGGCGCCATCGCGCTGGGCCATCCGCTGGGCTGCAGCGGTGCCCGTATCAGTACCACGCTCCTGAACGAACTGCGGCGTTCAGGTGGTGGATTTGGAGTGGCTACCATGTGTGTGGGGGTGGGGCAGGGGGCGGCCGTCGCGTATGAATCGCTGTGATTTTTTAGTTAGGGGAGCGGAAAATGTTTAAGAGGTTTAAGAGGTTTGGGAGGGTTGTTCAAGGTTCAATGTTCAAGGTTAAATGTTCAATGTTCGTTCCGTGATTCTGGCGCACGAGTCCACTCGTGTGCCAGGCTGTTACTAGAAGACCATCACCGTGGTTCGTGGCTCAGGTACCAAGAGTAGAATCCTATAATCCCAAAATCCTGCGAATCCTGATTCAGACAATAAGGTTCAAAGTTCAATGTTCAAAGTTCAATGTTCGTTCCGTGTTTCTGGCGCACGACTCCGATCTTGCTACGGCTGATTATCCATGTTCGTATTATTTCAATTTTCCCAAGGTCTTGCCGATCAGCCGGTGGTTGACGAGGGTGCAGATGATGAGCAGGAGCACTGCCACACCATATACGGATAGGTGCAGGTTGGCGGAAAGGTCTTCTCTTCCCTTGAACGCATAATGGCTGAATACATACTGGAATGCCAGTGCTCCCAGCAGGGCTGCGGTGATGATGAGGGCATACACCGGTATCCACCGGGAGGCGACTTTACGACTCAGCCAGGCCGGTGAATAGCCGAGGGTGAGCAGCAGCAGCAGGTTTTCCCGGCTGTTGGCAATCATCAGCTGCAGGTAGAAGGAGAAGAGTACCATGGCCAGCAGGATTACCAGCAGTCCGAAACCGCTCAGTGCCGTCATCACGCCAGCGAGTACTTGTTTTACCCTTCCGAATTTCGTCTTGTCCTTGTTCACCTGATATTGTTTCGACTGCAGATAGTTCAGCAGTTCCACGCTGTTGGCGTCTTTGGTGCGGAGGAACACGCGTTGCGCCTGCTGTTTACCTGGACCCGAGAGCCGGCGGTTGGCCCATTCCAGAAAATTCGCGGGCACCAGCACCGAATTGATGCGGTCGCTGAGGCCGGCCACCCTTCCCTTGAACAACAGGGTTTCGCCGCTGTTGCCGTAGCAGGCAATCTGCACATAAACAGAAGAAATGCTTTCGCGCGAAAACTGCGGAAGGTCTTTGCTGGGCGCGAATACGGTGTTGTACATTTCCAGGTAATCGGCCGACATGATGACAGGTAACACGTCTTGCCCTTCCTTCCAGTTGAAATCGGGTGGTATGGTGTCGATGAAGCTGTTGTCGATGGATTCCAGAAACAGGTCGGTGGTGAAGGGGATCAGGCTGCTGCCCGTGGCTTTCACCAGAAACTTGTTGGCCAGCAGGGGCGTGGCGTCGGCGATGAAGGTTTGTTTTTTCAATTCGGCGATTTCGGCTTCCGTGAAGCTGTGGTCCTCGCCCATATTGTCGTTGGTGATCAGCTTGGTGACAGAAATATAATCGAAGCCGTCCTGTACCGGTTGCCGGTCGCGGATCAGCGTTTCGATGTTGAAATACATCTGCAGGGCGCAAAGCAGGAGCAGCACACCGATACCCAGTCCGCCCCAGCTCAGCCATTTGCTCCAGCTTTTCTGCCGGCTGATGAAGGGCGCTATGGTTTTGTAGGAGATGGGCATGTTGTGTCGATGCGGCTCAGAGGAAAATTTTTCGGTCGAAATGGAAATAATCGATCTCCTTCAGGTCGGCGAAGAGGATGCCGGCACCACGCTGGTCGGCTTCTTCTTCAATCAATGCCATGGCGAGCTTCCGGTTGTTCTCGTCGAGATGGCTGAACGGTTCGTCGAGCAGCAGGAAATCGAAGGGTTGCTGCAGGCTGCGGATGATGGCGATCCGCTGTTGCTCGCCGTAACTGCATTGGCGGCAGAGCGAGCGTGCTTTTGTATCGAGCCCTAGCCGTTGCAACATTTCGCCGGTGCGGCTTTCACTGTGAAACGGTTCCAGTGCACGCTTCACCTCAATATTTTCGGTGACGGTATGTTCGGGGAAGAGCCGCAGGTCCTGAAATACGATACTGATGTTTTTTTTCCGCAGGTTGGCCAGCGACTCAGCGTCTATGCTTGCAACCGACTGTTCTCCGTAAAGGATACGGCCTTCAAAATCGCTGCGCATGCCGTACAGGAAATGGATCAGCGATGTTTTTCCGCTGCCGCTGGGCGCTATGATGTGGATTTTTTCCCCCTTCCTGAATTCAAGGTCTTTTTTCCAGAGCGACGACTGCTCCACCTGTGTCTTGCTGAGGTAGGTGGGAAAAACCTGTTGTAGCCGGATGGTCATGAGCGCTGCTGAAAAAATATTTGCAAAAAGTAGTTGGCTTCTCTGTCAGGGCATATCGTCGAAGGAGTGCAGCAAGGCTTCCCGTTTTTTGTCCTGCTCCTTTTTGATGTTCGACAATTCGGATGAAAAACGGTTGATTTGCTTGAGGCTGTTTTCTTGCTTGTTCAGGAGCCCGATCACGATTTCCTGCGTCATGGCATCGTCATCCATGGCGCCCCCTTTCAGGCTTACTTTGTCCCACATATTCAGCATCAGCGCATGCAGGGCCTTGTCCGAAGAATCGGCATTGGCATCGGGCTGCATCGCATTCACTACGGAATGCAGGTTCAGATAACCGCCGATGGGTGCGCCGGAAATCGAAGCGAGGAAATCGGGGGATTGTATGGGCCCTTTCAAAAAGTTTTCCTTGTTTGCACCGTTGTTGGTTAGGACAAAAATCTTTTCGTTGCTTCCGGTGACCAGGCCCTGGTCCATTCCGCCCAGGCCGCTTGACATCATTTTCTTGAGGGCATCGCTCATTTTGTTGAAGGACCCCTTGTCGCCGATGGTAGTGGCGAAAAAGTAGTTGCCTTCCGCCTTTGTTATGGAGGTTACGCTGCCTTCACCCAATGCGGTAACCGAGGTGTCAATCTTGTTATGCAGGTCGGATACGGCGAAAAGGATATCGCCCTTGTTGGCCTTGATGAAGTCATCTACCTTGAAGCCCAGTCTTGATGTGGCGATGTTCATATAGCCGTCGAGGCCGAACAGTTTCATCAGCTCGAGCAGGGCCTTGGGATTGAAACTGATGGCCAATGCGCCCTGCACTTCTTTTCCGGGAATGCTTTTCACAAGGTCTTCACTGACATGGCTGCCCGAGTAGCGCTTGAAGATTTTTGTCATTTCGGCACCCGAGTATCCGTGGTTGTTGATACGGATACTTCCGTTTTCGAAGAGCAGGGCCGATGTGGTGATACTGCCTTCATATAACTTGTCGAGGTTGAACAACATCGCTGCGGCATCCAGGCCGTTGTTGCGGTTCATCACTTCATTGTTGAGCCAGAAATGGATATCGCCTGGTTCTTCCATCAATTTGGAAAACTTTGCCGATTTGGCCATGCTGGCCACTTCCGGAAGTTCGAACAACTGGCGGCAGATGGACTGTGCGTTGTCTACCGGTGTGAATTTGGCCGGAATGATATCGGTCGTATCCGGATTTAAGAGATCCCGCTGATTGAGTTTGCTGATTTCAGGTACATGGGCAGCCAGAATGAACTCGTTCTTGTCCCAGCCGATGCTGATGCGGTCTTTCTTCACAAAGGTCCGCGCATTGCCCCCGGAAGGTGCAGGCCCGCCGGTAAGTTGCTCGGCTGTTTTTCGGAACGTCGCTTCTTCTTTCACTTTTCCGCTCAGGCAGAGGTAACTGTTTACGGAATCTTTGATCAGGAAGAAGGCCATGTCGTTGTGGATGTCGATGCCGGTTTTTTCCGGATCATCCAGCAGCATTCGGGCTTCCTTGGCGAGGGTGCTGTCTTTGAGCAGGTCGTTCAGCAATTGATTCTGCTTTACTTCATTCCATGGAAGCTTTTCGCAAAGGTTCTTGCCATTAACGATAACAGCCAGTGCGGCATCTTCAGGAATATAACGACCCTGGGTATTCGATTTTTTTCCGCAGGAAGCGAAGACCGAAACCAGCAGGACGGCCCATACGAAAGTGCGTAATTTTTTCATGGTGTTGTGTTGAAGGTTATGTTGGAATATCAGTTTGTTCTATTTTTTCCGAGATAGAAAAAATGCGGCGAGCCGGTCGACCGGAATTTTTTGTTGTTCGCCGGTGGCCAGTTCTTTCACCAGGCAGGCTTGTTCTTCCATTTCGCGTGAACCGATGATGGCGGCAAACGGGATGTTCTTTTTTTCCGCATAATTGAACTGCTTTCCCATTTTGGCCGGCTCGTGGAACATTTCCGCAGAAATGCCCGCACCGCGCAGCGCTTGCATAATGTTGAAACCATACTCGCTTTCCTGCTGCCCCAGATTGAAAAACAGAACGGTGGTACCCTGGCTGATGTTTTCTGGGAAGAGATCAAGCTCGGTGAGCACATCAAAGATACGGTCCACACCGAAACTGATCCCCACTCCGGGAATACCCGGAACGCCGAACAGTCCTGTGAGGTCGTCGTAACGGCCGCCTCCGCCGATGCTGCCGATTTTTACGGAAGCCGGCGCCTTGGCCTCGAAGATGGCACCCGTATAGTAGGTGAGGCCGCGGGCCAGGGTAAGGTCTATTTGCAGGGGCAGGCCTTCGGGAAGCAGGCGCGTCAGTTCGTTTATTTCGGCAATGCCCTGCATGCCGTTGGGGTTTCCTTCGAAGAATTGTTCCAGAAAAGCGATTTTCCGAGGGTTTTCGGCCGGGTCGCCGGTATTCCCGTTGGCATCGAGGTACGCCCGTACTTTGTCAATCTGTCCTGTGTTCAGCCCCTTTGTGGCCAGTTCGGCACAGACTTTGTCCAGGCCGATCTTGTCGAGTTTGTCGATGGCCGTGGTGATGGCCACACTTTGATTTTCGGCACCGCAAACCTCGGCCAGCGCGGTAAGAATTTTCCGGTTGTTGATGCAGAGCCTGTAACCATCCAGCCCGAGCATGCCGAACACATCCCGGCAAATCAGCACCAGTTCCGCCTCATTCATGAGTGACCGGCTTCCTACGATATCAGCATCGCACTGGGTGAATTCCCGGTAGCGGCCTTTCTGCGGGCTGTCGCCGCGCCATACCGGCTGAATCTGATAGCGGCGCAAGGGCAGGGTGAGCTTGCCGTGGTTCATGGCAACATAGCGGGCGAAGGGAATGGTGAGGTCGTAGCGAAGGGCCCGTTCTGTCAGTAGGGGACTGCTTTTGCCTGAAATCGCTTTTTCAAAACCTTCGCGGGCTTTGTCGCCGTTTTTCGGGTTGCTGATGCCGTTGTTCAGCACTTTGTACATGAGCTGGTCTCCTTCTTCTCCGTATTTGCCGGTAAGGGTGGTAAGGTTTTCCAGCGCGGGCGTTTCCAGTGGTTCAAATCCATAGCGCTCGAATACCGATTTGATGGTATTGAAAATATGGTTGCGCTTCCTGACGGCAACCGCATCGAAATCGCGGGTGCCCTGTGGCAGGGAAGGGGTTGTAGTTGCGCTCATGGTCTAAACATTCTTCCGTGAAGTGGTTTCGGGACTGTGCCGCTTTATGAGTGCGTCGCAGGCCCGATCAATCATTTCATAAACGTTGTGATAGGCCTCCTCGGATTCCGACCAGGGGTCGGGCACGTCCATCGATTTGCCCGGATGGCATTCGTCCATCAGCAGTTTTACGGTGGGTGGCAGCGGCATTTCCCCGCCGATCCGGTACATACCTTCCAGCACATCGGCCGATAGGGCATAAATGAGATCGAAGCGGGATAAGTCTTCAGCGATAAAAGGCCGGCTCGCTTGCAGGCTGATATCGATGCCGTTTTGCAAGGCCACTTTTCGCGAAAGGGGGTGCGGGGGCTCCCCGTTGTGGAAACCCAGGGTGCCGGCACTGTCCACTTCCCAATGAAGTCCGGCCAGCAACGCCTTATGTTCCAGAATGCCCTGCGCGAGGGGGCTCCGGCAGATATTGCCCAGGCAAACCATCAGCACTTTCATGGATGGTTTTGTATTGGAATCATTCGTATTCAACGCTTGCAGACCTTTCCTGCAAATATAGTCGAGTGCGGGCAAAGCGGGGTTGGCGGAACCTGCATCCCTGCTGCAGCAAGAATATGCTGCTGCCGGTCGGGTGATTTCAACGTTGCCTGCGTTATCTTGCGGCAACTATTCTGCTGCGGATAGCCTCCGGCAGATCATTGAAAATTCAACCCCCGAACCATGACAGGCAGTTCCTCCGGAAATAACCGCCACAACGAGCGCGAGCGGGCTTTGTCGCGGATGCG
>JBIIDU010000264.1:0-3563 GCA_044238165.1 Ferruginibacter sp.
CAGAATAATCCTGCGGCGCGAGCAAAGCCTGCTGTAAAAAATTATCGGCAATGGCATCCTTGATGATGACTTTGCCCCCGATGGACGAAAGCTTCATTTCCTCATTGGCCACGGCCTCGCCACTTTCTTTTTTTGTTCGCTCCCAATGGTTCCAGGTGTACACCTGCCCTTTGAATTCGCGCTCGGCCAACTCGTAGCCCCAGGTTTTGAAGGCGCCCTCGGTGTACTTCATGATATTACCCTTATGCACCAGCGTAACACTGGGCAGTTTGTTGGCAATGGCATATTGGATGGCCGAACGGATCAGCCGTTCACTGCCCTCCCGGCTTACCGGCTTGATGCCGAAAGAAGTGGTATCGGGGAAACGGAGCTTCTTCACACCCATTTCCTGCTCCAGAAAATGGCGCAGCTTTTCCGCTTCGGGCGTACCGGTCATGAATTCGATACCGGCGTAGATGTCTTCCGTATTCTCACGGAATATGACCATGTTCACCTTCTCGGGTTGCCACATGGGGGAAGGCACCCCTTCAAAATATTTGATGGGGCGCAGGCACACATAGAGGTCCAGCTCCTGGCGCAGCGCCACATTCAGGCTGCGGATGCCCCCGCCTACCGGCGTGGTGAGCGGCCCCTTGATGGCTACCAGGTATTGCTTGAAGGCATCCATGGTTTCTTCGGGCATCCAACTGCCGGTTTCACGGAATGCTTTTTCACCGGCCAGCACTTCCTTCCATACAACCTCCCGATTTCCGCCATAGGCTTTTTTCACCGCCGCATCGAACACGCGCACACTCGCCCGCCAGATGTCGGGGCCTATGCCGTCGCCGATGATGAAGGGGATGATGGGTTGGTCGGGTACCTGAATTTTTCCGGATGCGCTGATGCTGATGCTGCCTGCCATATTTTTTTGGGCAAAACTACGGCAATGCGGGTGCAACCCCGAAAACAGGAACTCAAAAAAAGTGAATGTTTTTTTCTTAAAAACCGTCAGACTAATACGAACGCCGAAACCGGAACGTACAATTCACCGGATAGGGCGTGCTGGCCGGTGCAGGCCCATAAAGGGTTCCGGTGAAATTACCGGCTATGAACTGCCCCAGAATTCCATACTCGGTCACATTGACCGATATGGGTGTCACAATCCGCAGCGAGTCGCTGAATGTTCCGCCATAATAGGTAAACCCTGTCAGGGACTGGGTACTGCCTGCGGCCACCCCGGTAGAGGAGAAGGACAGTGAAACGAAGTCCTGTGTGCCGGAAGCGATCCGAAGACCATAGCAACCGATATTGTCCATGTTAGTAGGTATGCGGAATGCCTGAACGATGCTATCTGCCGGTGCCGTGAACGAATAAGCGGTACCTCCGAGGTCGAAATTGATGAACTGGGCCGAAGAAATACCGCAGGCCGTGAGTACACCCACATCGTTGTTGCCCGTGGTTACCGTGAAAGGAAAGCTGTTGCTTTGCTGCATGGCTGCCTGATCTTCGGCCACCAGGGTTACCGGTACGCTTACATCGCAGAGGGAAACGATAAAGCGGAATTCACCCAGATTGTTGAGTGGACGGTGATAACTCAGGTTGCCCACCTGCATGATGACATAACCGTTGGTAACCGCTGTACCGCTGCAATTGAGCACGGTTCCGGAGATGCTGGCCGCATAGGTGATGGGGACAACAATGTCGCCCAGCGAGATATCGGTGGTGGTGGTAGTAAAGCGGCGGGTGACAGCATAATTGATGCAGGCGGGATCACTGTACACTTCAAGCGAAAGTTCGGAGTTGGCTGGCACGGCGCCGCCCACATATCCGGAAGAGTCGGTGAAACCGAAGCGGGCATTCCAGGGATTGTTCACTTCAAAAATCTTTACCAGCGCATTCTGTATGGCACGGCCTCCGGCATCGGTAACCCGACACTCGAACTGCACAAAATTTGACGGCACATCGCAATTCCAGAAAGAAAAGTGCTTCACATCGCCCACATAATTGGTTCCGTTTTTCAAGGCCTTGCCCTCTTCTTTCCAGAGTCCTTTGGCCTCATCAAAATACCAGAGCGGAATGCTGGCGGGGGCGTTGCCCTGCAAAGTAGCCGGTATGGGAATGGTCAGCGTAGCCGGATTGTTTTCAGCCATCTGCAACAACTCACCTGAAGCACCGCGCAATTCCACCGCCGCCATGCCATAGGTCTGCAGCGTGCGCAACATACCGGAAGTATCGAGCCCGCGCAGGTCGCCGGGCATGATGCCGTACAAATCGGAAGCTACGGGATTGATCCAGGCGGCGGCCACATTCACCGTACCGCTGTAAGGCGAATTGCTGCCCTCAACCACGATGCTGTTGGGCGGAAAGGCGATATTGAGTCCACCGGGCAGTGTGATGGAAGCTCCGGTTCCGGCACTGAAGGAGCCGGCATTGGTTTTGGGAATAAGTTTGATGCGGAAAAATGCTCCCTTGCCCGCCTTGGCCACAAAGGTCTTGATGCCGGGAAAATAGCCCGACTTGCGGACCGAAACCACGGCTGCGTTCTTCACCACGCTGATATTGTTGAATTCGAAATAACCGTATTTGTTCGTCACTACCGTCTGGCCTCCGGAGCTCACGGAAGCACCAACCACTGCGGCATTGTTGGCATCGGTCACAAAACCAGAAACCTGTGCAACCACCACAGTCGTGGTCAGATCGGGTGGCATGACGGGATCGGGTGGTAAGAAGTCGCCGGTAAGTTCTTTCTGGCAGGAAAGAAAACTGAGCGGTAAAACAAAAAGAACCGCATACAGGAAACGGAGGATGTGCCGATGTATCATTACAATTTCTTTTAGATGCGTAAAGGTAAGTATTATTCGACTGAGGGAATGTTCCCTGGAAAAGACGGGATGGAATCCGGACAACCGGTGGGACGCAAACATATTTTCCAAGTTTTATGCCGAATCGATGGGCAGGGAGCAGTTGATCCATTCCCCGTCGAAGTGAACTCCTGCATATTTCCGGTAAAAATTCAGGGCCGGCTCGTTCCAGTCAAGCACCTGCCAGTTGATACCGTTGAACCCTTTATCCCGGGCGGTACGGATCAGTTCATCCATCAGCATTTTTCCGATTCCGCGTCCGCGCATCTTTTCCGTCACAATGATGTCTTCCAGATACATACGTTGTCCCTTCCAGGTGCTGTAGCGGATATAATATAGGGCAAAGCCCTCGACGCGGCCTTCGCATTCGGCCACCAGGGCCCACCAGACGGGGCTTTCGCCAAAGCCGCTTTGTTCGAAATGTTGGGGGCTGACAGTAACCTCTTGCGGCGCCCTTTCGTATTCGGCCAGTTCGCGGATAAGCTCCATCATTCTTGGGCAATCGGATTCGCGCGCGGAGCGGATGCTGCAGGATGCTTGTGTTTTCGAGGCAGACATGACGATACAGTAATTAATTGGCGAGCTCCGTTATTGCTTGAATTTGCTGAAATCGATATAACAATAGGATAACCAATTCTTTAAGATTTGTTCATTTTGGCCATGGACCTTTAGATGTCCTTTTTGAAAACTAAAAAAACCGTCCAATGAAAAGAACCCCGGAAA
>JBIIDU010000265.1:0-3561 GCA_044238165.1 Ferruginibacter sp.
GTAAATTCTTGATTTATCAAAAGCGTGAATTGTCTTAAAACCTGCTTTGTAAACGACGGTTGTTTCTCTTTTTTTGTCTGAGCAACCAATAAGTAATAAAATTGCGATAAGTAGTAGTGAATTTCCCATCTATAAATTTATTTTTTGGGAAGATAGGCAGTCAAACTCTCTATAAATGTTAGGGACTTCCCAAAAAATATCGCACAACTCGCATATCCATGCAATTGATTTCGAATTTATAGCATAAATACATGCTATTTCAGGTGTTATTCTGCTAAAAAATTGTATTTTCTGTGACTTCTCTTATTCAAAGTAGCGGAATCAAAAGTCTGCACGTGCACCAACGGCTTTTGGAATCTAGGCCCTATCACTCAACTCAGATACTTCCCTACAATCGGCATTCTTCGCCCCACCCCGAAGGCCTTGGGCGATATGCGGATGATTGGGCAGAACTGGTTGCGCTTGTATTCGTTTCTGTTGACCATGCTGAGCACCCGGTCGGTGAGGGCTTCGTCGAAACCTGTACTTTTTATTTCCGCCGGACCCTTCCGCAGTTCAATGTACTGGTACAAGAGCTTATCCAGTATTTCATAGTCGGGCAGCGAGTCGCTGTCTTTCTGGTCGGGCCGCAGTTCGGCCGAAGGGGCCTTGGTGATGATGTTTTCGGGGATGACAATACCCTCGCGGTTGATATGCCGTGCCAACGCGTACACCTGAAGTTTATAGCAATCGCCCAGCACACCCAGCCCGCCGGCCATATCGCCATACAGGGTACCATAGCCTGTGGCCAGCTCGCTTTTGTTGGACGTGTTGAGCAGGATGTATCCGAACTTGTTGGCCAGCGCCATAAGCAGGTTGCCGCGGATGCGGCTCTGTATATTTTCTTCGGCAATATTGAAGGGCAGGTTGCCGAACAACGGCTTCAGGGTTTCGAGAAACTGCGCATAAATCATTTTGATTTCCAGGATTTCGTAAGGATTCCCCAAATTCCGGCTCAATGCCACGGCATCGTTTACCGAATGTTCGGTGGAGTAGGGCGAGGGCATCAGTACGGCTTTCACATTTTCGGCACCCAGCGCCTGGCAGGCCAGTGCCAATGTTACGGCGCTGTCGATTCCGCCGCTGCTGCCGAGTATGGCTTTGCGAAATCCCATCTTGCTGAAATAATCCCTAATGCCCAGCACGAGGGCCTCGTGTACCTGGCCGATATTCAGTTCTGCATCGAGTGTTTCGGGGTTGAGTTCGGCAATCGGCAGATCCTTCACGGAAGAAAGCGCCGCCCCTTCAATGGATCCGTCGTTCCGCAGCACAAAGGATTCCAGCGCCTCGGCAAACAGCGGCAACTGGCCGCAGAGGTTCCCCCGGCCGTCGAACACGAGGGAATTGCCGTCGAACACGATTTCCGTCTGGCTGCCTACCGTATTGCAATAGAAAAGCGGTAGCTTGTATTTGAGCACGTTGGCGCGGATGACGGCTTTGCGGTCCTCGTCGTGTGTATAATCGAACGGAGATGCGGAGAGATTGATCATCATGTCGGGGCTCTGCTCCATCAGTTTGTCCATCGGGCAGATGCGGTAGAGCGGATTGTCGCCAAGATTCCAGATATCCTCGCAAATCGTGACCGCAATTTTTTTTCCTTTGAAATGCACCACATCCCAGCCATAAGCCGGTTCGAAATACCGGTATTCGTCGAACACATCGTACGTGGGCAGGCAGGTTTTGTGCACAACGGCTTTCACTTCACCTTCAAATAAGAAGTAAGCCGCGTTGAAGAGGTCCTTGCCTTCGGGAATCGTGTTGATGTCGGGCGCGCCCACCAGCACACCGATGCTGTCGGCATGACGGCAGATTTCAGCAATGGAAGCCCGGCACCGCGCTATGAAGTCTTCAAATTCCAGGAAGTCGCGGGGCGGATAGCCGCAAACACAGAGTTCGCTGAATACAACGAGGTCGCCGCCTGCGGCCTTCGCCTCACCGATGGCCTCAATGATTTTCCGGGTGTTGCTTTCGAAATTTCCGACGTGATAATTCTGCTGGGCTAAAAATATTTTCATGGCAGCGTGGCCGTTGAAGCGTAAGTTGATAATTTTGAGCGACCCGGTAAAGTTAAAACTTCAAACACGATTTGTATGTTCCGTATTCCGACAATTGGCTGCTGGATCGCCTTGCTTCTGTTCGGATCCTGCAAAAACGGTGTCACTTCGCCCGATGTGAGCGGCGTTCAGGTCAACTTGCGGGTGCAGCGTTTCGAAGCCGATTTTTTCAGCGTTCGTGACTCCGTCAATGCCACACGTCTTGCGGATTTGAACAGGAAGTATCCCGGCTTCTTCCCCCGATACATCAACGATATTCTCGGATTTGCCGGAGCGCCGCCCGACTCGGCTGTGAAGTATGCCGGATTGTTTGCGGCGCAATACCGGGCTTACAAGGACAGCGCCGACAAACTCTTTGCCGATTTCACACCTTATGAGCAGGAAATCAGGAAAGGGCTTCAATATGTGAAACATTATTTTCCCCAGTACCCCTTGCCGGTCAAACTGATCACTTACGTAGGGCCTTTCGACGGTTTTGGCGATTTCATCGATCCGGCCGATTCGTCCTTGGGGATAGGCTTACACTTACATCTGGGAAAAGACTTCTCGGCCTATAAGACCACGCTGGTGCAGGAAGTTTATCCCGCCTATATTTCGGCCCGCTTCGAGCCCGGATACATAGCGGTGAACTGCATGCAGAATATTGTGAATGATCTTTACCCAGAACGTGAAAGCGACAAACCGCTTGCCGAGCAGATGATTGAAAAAGGAAAGCGGCTTTACCTCCTCTCGCTGCTGTTACCTTCCACCGCCGAGCACAAACTCATCGGCTATACCGAGGTACAGCTGAAAGACTGCTATCGGCACGAGGCGCTGATCTGGAATTTCTTTGTGAAAAACAATTACCTGCAACTTACCGACAAAAACACCATCAAAAATTATCTGGGCGAAGGGCCGCGCACCCGCGAGCTGGGTGAGGATGCACCAGGCAACATAGGTGCCTTTTGCGGATGGCAGATGGTGAAAAAGTATATGGCGGAACACCGCGATGTTTCAGCGGATCAATTGATGCAGACCGACAACGAGCAGATTTTTCAATCTGTCCGATATAAACCTTGATTCTTTTTTTTCTCCTGATCAGGCCACTTTCAGCCTTGCTCCCCGCATATGGCTTTTTACCGGCGTGGCTGCCGATTGGCCCAATTGGTACATGACCCGTAAGTGCGAACGGAAGGCTTCCTGCAGGGTATCGTATTTGTTGTAAGGCAGGTTGAATTCCTTGCACTTTGCCATCACAATCTTGCTGATGGCTGGATAGTGGATGTGGCTGATTTTGGGGAAGAGATGATGCTCGATCTGGAAGTTCAGGCCACCTACAAACCAGGAAAGTACGGAGTTTTTCATGGAGAAGTTCGACGTGGTGCGCAACTCGTGCTCGGCCCAGGCGGTGTCAATATGTTTGGTGTCGTCGAGCGCCACGTGCTCAAATTCGGTGTTTTCCACCACATGCGCCAGCTGGAATACGATG
>JBIIDU010000266.1:0-3556 GCA_044238165.1 Ferruginibacter sp.
AATCGCCATCGCGCATATGCGCCTGAAAAACAACTGTGGGTTCCAGGTATCGGAACACCTGCTCCGCAACTTCCACGCCGGCCAATATGCCCGTATCCTTAACCTTGAGCCGGGCCTTACCCCGGGCATTTTCATCGATACAGCATAAGGTTGAGTGGTCGCCCGCTCCCACATCTTCTTTGAGCGCCTGCCCAATCAGTAAATTCAAACGCTGAGGATAATCCGGTATCATAAGACAAAACTAAAATAAATAACCCACCCGCGGGATGCAGATGGGTCATTTGAAGAAGGGTATGAAAACGGGCCTATTGCTTTTCGAAACTGATTTCCTGAACCAGGAGGCTGTTGTTGACCTGCTTCAGATAGAACGTGGCTCTGAAGTTCAACTGACGCGCATGCAGAATACCGATGCAGTAAAAGGATGCATTGTTTCCTCCTTTATGGACAAGTTCAAAAGACTTGGGCTGCTGCTCGTTGAAAAAACGCTGCAGCACCTGCACCGCCTGGTTTTTGGGATACACGTTGTTTCCGGAAGGCAGTGTGATTTCCACATTGTTGTCGAAGTGGCGCGACAGTTCCGTGGCATTGGCCGATTTACAGGCCGTAACAATCTCATCAATCCCGGGCTGTGCTATATACGACGACATGAAAAGGATGTAAGCGAGCAAAAGGAGGTACTTTTTCATAAGGATATCTTGAGGTAAGGCAACGGACAATCCACGGCAGGGGCCAAGAAACCGGAACTCCAATTCTTAAACGCCCAAAGTCGGCGGATTATTATCAAAATCAGTTTCAAAACTGAAGCTTACGGGGTAAGCCATTGGGCAAATAGGCTAACTTTACGGTCCGAAAAGCCTGAATATCAACTTTAAAAACAGGCAGTGGTGCAGTGAGCAGCAACCGTTTTCAAAACAACCGATTGCTTGTCAAAAGGTTACACGGAAACATTGCCTGTTTTGCACCTAAATCAATGCCATGAAAAAAGTAATCCTCATCATCATGGATGGCTGGGGGCTGGGAAAAGTAAAAAGCAGCGATGCCATCAAACATGCCCACACGCCCTTTGTGGAATCCCTCTATACCACTTATCCCCATGCGACGCTGACCACCTGTGGTGAACCGGTGGGCTTACCCGACGGGCAAATGGGCAACAGTGAGGTAGGCCACCTGAATCTGGGCGCCGGAAGAATCGTTTATCAGGAACTCCAACGCATACAGGTAGCAGTCCGCAGCGGTGAGTTTGCCCGGAATCCTGCACTCCACCAGGCCATACGCTATGCAAAGGAAAAGAACAAAACCCTCCACCTGATGGGGCTGGTAAGCGATGGCGGTGTGCATGCGCACATCGACCACCTGAATGCGCTCTGTGACCTTTGCAAGGCCGAGGGGCTCGAAAAAGTGCTGGTGCATGCGTTCACCGACGGGCGCGATACCGACCCGAAAAGCGGATTGGGATTTTTACGGAAGCTGACTGAACATCTCGGCAAATCATCGGGTAAGCTGGCCACTGTGACAGGCAGGTATTATGCCATGGACCGCGACAAGCGATGGGAGCGTGTGCAAATCGCCTACGATGCGCTGGTGAACGGAGTGGGCGAAAAAAGTTCCGACCTACTGCGGTCCGTCGCGCACTCCTATGATGCAGGAATCACCGACGAGTTCATCAAGCCCATCATCAACAATGCAATCGGCGACACCCGCATCCTTGAAGACGATGCGGTGATCTGTTTCAATTTCCGCACCGACCGCTGCCGCGAAATCACCGAAGTGCTCACCCAAACCGATATGCCTGAAGCCGGCATGCATGCCCTGCGGCTGCATTACACCACAATGACACAGTATGACCATCGCTTCAGGAATGTGCACGTGGTTTTTGAAAACGACGATTTGAAAGATACGTTGGGCGAAATCATCGCACGGGAAGGCAAAACGCAGATCCGGATCGCCGAAACAGAAAAATATCCGCATGTCACGTTCTTTTTTAGCGGCGGAAGGGAAACCCCTTTTGAGGGAGAACGACGCATCATGATTCCGTCGCCAAAAGTGGCCACGTACGACCTGCAGCCTGAAATGAGCGCTGCAGAAGTGACCGATGCGATTGTTCGGGAAATCAACAGCAACCCGGCCGATTTCATCTGCCTGAATTATGCCAATGCCGACATGGTAGGTCATACAGGTGTATGGAACGCCATCATCAAAGCCGTGGAAACCGTGGATGGTTGCGTGCAAAAAGTAGTAGCCGCCGCACTGGAAAAAGACTACACCATCGTGCTCACCGCCGACCATGGCAATGCCGATTATGCGGTGAATGAGGACGGCAGCCCGAATACGGCACACACCCTGAATCCGGTGCCGCTGTTCATCATCGACAACAAGTGGCGTGGAACGGTTAAAAACGGAAAGCTGGGCGATATCGCCCCCACCATACTCCATCTCATAGGCCTGCCCATTCCCGGAGCGATGACGGGCGATCTGCTCATTGACTGAATCCTTCAAAAACAAGAACCATGTTGAAAAAAATCAGTTTGGCGCTGCTGGGAATTTTGATCGCCCTGCAGTTTGTACAGCCCGCAAAAAATGTTCACCCCGAACCCGGCGCCGTTGAAAAAGATATCAGCACTGTTTTTCCGTTACCCGACCAGATTGACAAGATTCTGATAACAAGTTGTGCCGACTGTCATAGCAACAACACCCGGTATCCCTGGTATGCCCGCATACAACCCCTGGCCTGGTGGCTCAACAACCATGTCGAGGAAGGGAAAAAAGAGCTCAACTTCAATGAATTCGCCTCCTACCGGCCAAGGCGCCAATACCACAAGCTGGAGGAGATCATTGAACAGGTAAAGGAGGGAGAAATGCCGCTTAAATCATACACCCTGATCCACCAAAATGCAAAACTGAATGAATCCCAAAGAGAGGAACTGAGCAGCTGGGCCAATACCCTGCTCGACTCCATGCGGGTGCGTTACCCGGCCGACAGTCTGCAGAAAAAACGGTAATTTCCCTGCTTATTTCATGCGCACCATTCATCGCCATACAACTCTTTTCGGGCTGATCCTGATGCTGGCAACGCCGCTGATATGGAACACTATCGCCTTGGTTCGGGAGAAACTGCATTTCTACGATATGCAGGAAAGGATGGAGCAGGCCGCATTGCATACCCTACATGTTCCTGAATCGTCTGCACAATGGACGAAGTCCGGCAAAGAAATTCGGATCAACGGAAAGCTCTTTGATGTGAAGAGTCATACGTCGGCTGATGGCATGCTTACCCTCACCGGGTTGTTTGATGAGGAAGAGGAGCAGATAAGTAAAAGTCTTTCTGCAAATCCGGACGCGAATCAGCCCGCCACAGAACCGAGGATTTTGCTGCTCGCCAAACTTTTCACACCGGCTTTACCCTCCCTGAACGGCAACTCAGCCACATTCGCGAAATGTCTGCCGAATGAAGTGCCTTTTTCACCTGGCCATGAGATTGTCCTTCCCCAAAGAGATTTTCCTATCCCCACCCCACCTCCCCGATTCTTCTAGTTCGTTATTGAAAACAGATCCTCCG